>NZ_JACESD010000062.1:0-14941 GCF_013911995.1 Euryhalocaulis sp. | reverse complement strand
GTATCGTGCTGGCCGGGGGCCTGTCCTGGACCCCGCGCGAGGACCTGACCATTGACGCCGGCTACCAGCACCTGTTCTTCGACGACGCGCCGATCGACAAGGTCGGATCGTCCGGCGACCGCCTTGTCGGCGAGTTCGATAACGCCGCCGACATCGTATCGGTCGGTCTGAACTGGCGCTTCTAGGGGATAAGTTTTCGCTGCAAGGCGGGCATGACGTGACAAAATTGCTTCATGGGGCAAAAAATTTCCCGTCAGGGGATTTTCTTTTCGCGCCGCTTTCGTCACAGTGCCCGCGAAGTTTCAGGACGCAGGTCACAATGACAACGCGCTTTGACATCGCCGACATGATCGCCGCGGGCCGCCAGGCCGGCGCGATTTCGCGCGTGTCCATTGCCGCCGTCACGATTGCCGCCGCCCAGACCACCACCGGTATGACCATGTTCGACCGGGGGAGCGGATAGGCGCGAGCGTTCAGCGAAAACGAACCAAGCACCAAGGCCCGCTCCCCAAAAGGAGCGGGCCTTTTTCTTTGCGCGAAAAGGAGAAGGACAAATGGAACTCAATCTCGGCGAAAGCGACGCGGACCCTCAGAAAGACAGCCGGCCGGGCTATCGGCCCGATGTGAGGAAACGGGACGCCAGGCTGGTCGTCCTGAAATTCGGCAGCTCCCTGCTCAAGACCGACGCTTGCCCGCACAAGGCGGTGCACGAGGTCTATCGTCATGTGCGGCAGGGCCGGAAAGTCCTCGCCGTGGTTTCCGCGCGGCAGGGAGAGACGGACGCGCTCTATGCCGAAGCGGGCGCGCTTTCCGACGGTCAGAAGTCCCGCCACCTGCCGCGCCTGCTGCGTCTGGGCGAATTGCGTTCGGCGGCGTCCCTCGCCCTGGCGCTCGAGCGCGTCGGCGTATCCGCCGCCGCCGTGGACCCGCATGAAATCGATTTCCGCGCGGAGGGCGATGAGGACGACGCCCGGCCCGTCAGCTGTGACGCCGCCCGCCTGCGCGCCAAGCTGGAGCGCAACGACGTCGTGGTCGCCGCCGGTTTCGTGGCGCTGGACGCCGAGGACGAGCTGGTCCTGCTGGGCCGGGGCGGCACCGATTACAGCGCGGTATTTCTGGGCGAGGCGCTGAACGCCGGAAAGGTTCGCCTGATCAAGGATGTCGACGGCGTCTATGACGGCGACCCGGCGGAGAAGCCGGGGAAGGATTCGCGCCCCTATGCGCGGCTGGACTGGAAAGGCGCGGAGCGGATCGGCGGCCGCGTGGTCCAGGGCAAGGCGCTGGCCTATGCGGCGGAAAAGGACGTGCCGCTGGAAGTCGGCGGGCCGGGCCTTCGCTATGAGACACAGATCGCCGCCGGCGCGCGTTCGGTCGTCCAGTCCTGCCAGCCGCGAAAGCTGAAAGTGGCGCTGGCCGGGTGCGGCGTGGTCGGGGGCGGCGTCTATGCCAGCCTGAAACGCCAGAGCGAATTGTTCGAGGTCAGCAAGGTTCTGGTGCGCGATGTATCGCGCGAGCGTATCTGCGACATCCCGGAAGACCTGCTCACCGACGATCATTCGGACCCTGCTTTTGCCAGTGCGGACGTTCTGGTCGAGACGATGGGCGGTCTGGACGAGGCCGGATCCCTGATCGAAACGGCGCTCGTGCGGGGGCAGGACGTGGTGACGGCCAACAAGGCGCTGGTCGCCCGCCGGGCGGAGACGCTGGACGCGGCCTGCAAGGCGGGCGGATCGAACCTGAAATATTCCGCCGCGGTCGGCGGCGGCACGCCGGTGATCGAACGTCTCGACGCGGCGCTGGAGGCCGGGCGCATCGTGACCGCAATCGAGGGCGTGGCGAACGGGACGTGCAACTTCATCCTAGACGAGATGGAAACCGGCGTTTCCCTGGAGGACGCCATCGCGGCGGCGCAGGAGGCGGGCTATGCGGAGGCCGATCCCAGCGCCGATATCGATGGCTGGGACGCCGCGGCGAAAATGGCCATACTCGCCCGCCGCGCGTTCGGCGCGGATATCTCGCCCGAGGCCGCCTCGCGCGACAGCCTGCGCAGTGTGACGGTCGATCACCTTCGCTTCCTGAAGGCGCGGAAGCTGCGGCTGCGTCAGGTCGGGCGGTGCGCCATTGAAGGCTCCCGCTTCTCGCTTTCGGTCTCGCTCAGCCCGGTTTCGGTGGACAGTTTCCTGGCCCGGCCGCGCGGGGCGGAAAACTGTTTCCGCATCGTCTTCGCGGATGGATCGGAGGAAAATGTCTTCGGCCTCGGCGCCGGCCGCTGGCCGACGGCGGAGGCCGTGGTCGCGGACCTGCTTGATCTCCACCGCCTGCGTGCGCAAAACCCGGTGAAGGAAGTCTGATGCCGGAGAGCGACCATGTCCCCACCCGATACCGTCACGGCGCGCGCGCCGGCCAGCGTGGGCAATGTCGGCGTCGGGTTCGACATACTGGGTCTGGCCTTCGGCGCGCTTGAAGACCACGTGACCGCGCGGCGGCTTGTCGAAAAAGGCGCACGGCTGGGCGCGGTTTCGGGCTGTGTCGAGGCGCTGCCCGGCGAGGCGGACCGCAACACGGCCCTGCGCGCCGCGCAGGCGCTGCTGGATGAGGCGGGCGCGGATTTCGGCGTCGAGTTGTCCGTGCAGAAGGGCGTGCCCTTGAGCGCGGGGCTGGGCGGCTCGGCGGCGTCCGCTGTGGCGGCGGTCGTGGCGGTGAACGCGCTGCTGGACGCGCCGCTGGACCATGACGCGCTGTTCCCCTTCGCGCTGGAAGGGGAGCGCGCCTCCAGCGATCCGCCGCCGCCGGATAATGTCGCCGCGTGCCTGATGGGCGGCCTGGTGCTGACCCGCCCCGGCACGGCGCGGCCGGTGACGCGGCTGCCTTTGCCCTCCGGCCTTGTCTGCGTTGTGACCCACCCCGACGCGCGTCTGGATACGCGGGACGGGCGGGCGGCCCTGAAGCCGGACGCGCCGCTTTCCACCGTCATTGCTCATACCGGCAATCTGGCCAGCTTCCTGGCCGGATGCGCCGCCGACGATCACGGCCTGATCGCCGAAGGTCTGCGCGACGTGCTGGTGGAGCCGCAGCGCGCGGGGATGGTTCCGGGTTTCGCGAACGCCAGCGCGGCGGCGATGGAGGCCGGGGCGCTGGGATGCTCTCTCTCCGGCAGCGGGCCTTCGATTTTCGCATGGTGTGCGGCGCCGGCGGCCGATGATGTGGCGGCGGCCATGGTGCACGGGTTCGGGCAGGGCGGCGTCTCCGCTTCCGCTTATCGCGCGCCGCTAAACTCTCCGGGCGCAGAGGTGATTTCCGCATGAAGTTTCTCAGCACCAACGATCCCGCAGCCTCGGCAAGCCTGTCTGACGCCCTGCTGTCAGGCGCCGCGCCCGATGGGGGGCTGTATTTTCCGGAAGACTTCCCCGAAGTCGATTTCACAGGCTTCAAGGATCGCGGCCTGTCCGAGCGCGCCCAGCGCCTGCTGACGCCGTTCTTTGACGGCGATGCGCTCGCCCCCCGGCTGGGCGCTTTCTGCGAGGCGGCTTTCGCCTGGCCTGTTCCGGTTTGCGAGCCGCGCGGCGCGGGCGATTACTGGACGCTTGAGCTGTTTCACGGCCCCACCGGCGCGTTCAAGGATCACGGCGCCCGCTTCCTGCGAGAGGCGCTGGACGCGCTGGGCGATGACGCCGATCCGTTCACGGTGCTGGTCGCCACGTCCGGCGATACGGGCGGCGCGGTCGGCGCGGCGTTCGAGGGCGCGGAGCGCGCGCGCGCCGTGATCCTGTTTCCGAAAGGACGGGTCTCGCCCTTTCAGCGGCATCAGCTGACCTGCTGGGGCGATGGCGTGACGGCGCTGGAAGTGGAGGGCGATTTCGACGATTGCCAGCGCTTGGTAAAACAGGCCTTCGCCGACCGCGACCTGTCCCGCGCCGCGCGCCTGACCAGCGCCAACAGCATCAATCTGGGCCGCCTCCTGCCGCAAATGGCCTATTTCGCCAGCGCCGCCTTCGACGTTCTGGAAAACACCGGGCAGACGCCGGGCTTCATCATTCCCACCGGAAACATGGGCAATGCGGTGGCGTGCCTGTGGGCGCGGGCCTGCGGCGCGCCCGTGGGGCCAGTGGTGATCGCCGTCAACGCCAATCGCGCCCTGCCGGACTATTTCGAGACGGGGAAATACGCGCCGCGCCCGTCCGCGGCGACGCTCGCCAACGCCATGGATGTGGGCGATCCCAGCAATTTCGCCCGCTTCGTCCAGCAGGGCCGGTTGGGCGAAGGCGTCTCAGCCGTTTCGGTCGCCGATGACGCGATACAGGCGCGGATCCGCGCTGAATTTGAAACGAAGGCGCGCACCCTCTGTCCGCATACCGCTGTCGGCGCGGAGGCGTTTGCCCGGCTGGACGCGGCGCGAAAGTCCGCTCCATGGGTCGTTGCCGCCACGGCGCACCCCTATAAATTTCGCGAGACCGTGGAGCCGTTGATCGGTGAAGCCATCGCTCCGCCCCCGGCTTTCGAGGCGATTTTCGGCCGGAAATCAGAGGCGAAGCCAATCGCGGCAGAGTTGAGCGCGCTCGCTCAAGCACTCGAAAGTGGGCAATAATGTTGCGCTTGAGCAACAAATACGCAGTTGCGAGATAAAAATCATTCCATTTTTCGCAGGTGCGCAGAAAGGGGGTTGCCAGCCTTGTTCGCCCCCGTCAGCGTTAAGGGCAACAAGATTTCAGCGAAGTAACCGCGAAGGAAAGCAGTTCAGACGATGTTCGCCCAAGACCTCATCCGCGCAATCGATGCACAGAGCGTTTCCGCTCTGGCCGCGCTGCTGAGCGTCATTCTAGTCGTCGTACTGCTGATTAGCCCCGGAATACCGGAAGCGGCTAAGGACCCTGCGCGAACTTAAGAACCAGCGACAAACAGGACCTCCTTTCAAGACCCCCGCTTCCGGCCCGGAAGCGGGGGTTTTTCGTTTGGAGGTCCGGTCCCTGACCAAAGGAACGGACCAGAGATGACAGACCAGCCCGCCAAGCGCAGCGACGCGATCACCAGGGGACCCAGCCGGGCCCCCGCGCGGGCCATGCTGCGCGCCACCGGCCTGACCGATGACGATTTCGCCAAGCCGATGATCGCCGTGGTGAACACGTGGTCCACCATCACGCCGTGCAACCTCCATCTCGGCGACCTCGCCGAGCCGGTGCGGCGCGGCGTGCGGGCCGCCGGCGGCGCGCCGATCGATTTCAACACCATCGTCGTGTCGGACGGTATCACGATGGGCGGGGCCGGGATGCGCGCCTCGCTGATCTCTCGCGAGGTGATTGCCGACTCCATCGAACTGGCGGTGCGCGGGCACAGCCTCGACGGCGTCATCATCCTGGTCGGCTGCGACAAGACGCTGCCCGCCGCGGCGATGGCGCTGGCCCGCATGGATGTGCCGGGTCTGATCTTCTATGGCGGTTCCATCATGCCGGGCCGTCACAAGGCCTGTCCCATCTCCATTCAGGACGTGTTCGAGGCGGTCGGCGCCCATTCGCGCGGGACCATCGATTCCGATGAGCTGGGCCAGATAGAGCGCGGCGCCTGCCCCGGCGCGGGCGCGTGCGGCGGGCAGTTCACCGCCAACACCATGGCCATGGCGCTCGCCATGATGGGCCTGTCGCCGATGGGATCGGCGGACGTGCCCGCGGTTCACGAGGACAAGCCCGCGGAGGCCGAACGCTGCGGCCGGCTCGTCGTCGATCTCGCCAAGGGCGAAATCTCGCCGCGCCGCTTCGTGACGCCCGCTTCCTTGCGGAACGCCGCCACGTCCGTCGCGGCCAGCGGCGGGTCCACAAACGCGGTGCTGCATCTGGCCGCCATCGCGGCGGAGGCGGGCGTGGACTTCTCCATCGACTTGTTCGACGAACTTTCCCGCGAGACCCCGGTGATCGCGGACCTCAAGCCGGGCGGGCGCTACCTCGCCTTCGACATGTTCAAGGCGGGCGGTTGCCGCCTGTTCGGCGAGCGGTTGAAAGAGGCCGGACGCATCGCCGACACGCCGACCGTGAGCGGCAAGACCCTGTTCGAGGAACTGTCCGAGGCGTCGGAAACCGCCGGTCAGGACGTGGTGCTCGGTTTCGACAAACCGCTGAAATCGACCGGCGGCCTGCGCGTCCTCTATGGCGACCTCGCCCCCGAAGGCGCGGTCCTGAAAACCGCCGGCCAGAGCCGCGACGCCTTCGAGGGCCCGGCCCGCGTCTTCGATTCAGAGGAAGACGCCTTCGCCGCCGTCGAGGCCGGGAAGATCAAGGCCGGCGACGTCATCGTCATCCGCAATGAGGGGCCGAAGGGCGGCCCCGGGATGCGGGAGATGCTGGCCGTCACCGCCGCCGTGGCGGGGCAGGGGCTGGCCGGCGAGGTGGCGCTGATCACCGATGGCCGCTTCTCCGGCGCCAGCCACGGCTTCGTCATCGGCCATGTCGCGCCGGAGGCCGCCGCGGGCGGGCCGCTCGGCCGCCTGCGCGACGGCGACACGATCCGCATCGACGTGGAAACCCGGCGCATCGACACCGATGCGGACCTTGCCGCGCGCGACCCCGCGCCGGTTCCCGCGCGCCCCATCACCGGCGGGGTTTTCGACAAGTACGCCCGCCTCGTCAGCTCCGCCTCCCGCGGGGCGGTCACCATCCAGCCAGCCTGAAGGAAACCAGAGCCATGAGAACCTATACAGACGACGACGCCGATTTTGGCCTGATCACCGATGCTCCCGTGGCCGTCATCGGCTATGGCAGTCAGGGCCGGGCGCACGCCCTGAACCTGAAAGACTCCGGCGCGGACGTGGTGGTCGGCGCGCGCGAGGGCGGCAAGAGCTGGACCCGCGCGAAGGAAGACGGTCTGGCCGTCGCCACGCCCGCCGAGGCCGCGGCCCGCGCCAAACTCATCGCCCTGCTGACCCCGGACATGACGCATGAGGCGTTGTTCCGCGAGGCGGTCCAGCCGGGTCTGGAGCCGGGCGACGCGGTGCTCTTCGCGCACGGATTCTCCGCCCATTACGGCCGGGTGAAGCCGTCGGAAGACGTCGATGTCCTGCTCGTCGCGCCCAAGGGGCCGGGCGATCTGGTGCGCCGGGAATATCAGCGCGGGCGCGGCGTGCCGTGCCTGTTCGCCGCCGCGCAGGACGCCAGCGGCAAGGCCCGCCAGCGAGCGCTCGCTTACGCCAAGGGGATCGGCGGCACGGCGGCCGGGGCCATCGAGACCACGGTGAAGGAGGAGACCGAGACGGACCTGTTCGGCGAACAGGCCGTCCTCTGCGGCGGCGCGACCGAGCTGGTCCTCGCCGGCTACGAAACCCTCGTCGAGGCCGGCTACCAGCCGGAAATCGCCTACTACGAATGCCTGCACGAACTGAAGCTGATCGTGGACCTGCTCTATGAGGGCGGCCTCGCCAAGATGCACGAATTCATCAGCGAAACCGCGATCTTCGGCGATCTCACCTCCGGCCCGCGCGTCATCAATGACGAGACGCGCCAGCGTATGCGCGAAGTGCTGAAGGACATCCAGTCCGGCGCGTTCGCGCGCGAGTGGATCCTGGAAAACCAGGCCGGACAGCCGCGCTACCAGCGCCTGCTGGACGCCGATCTCGAACACCCGATCGAACAGGTCGGCCGCGATCTCCGCGGCCGCATGGCCTGGATGCAACCCGGCGCCAACAACGCCGCCGAATAACGGACCGCAAAGCCCATGACCGCCATGCCCGCTCAACCCGCCCCGGACGTCACGGACGCTCCCCAACCGGCCGCGCCGCGCACCGGCGCGCGCCTGCTGGTCAAGACGCTGGAAGGGCTGGGGGTGGAGGTCATCTTCGGCTATCCGGGCGGCGCGATCATGCCGGTCTATGACGCGCTCCCCGGCTCGGCGCTGAAGCATATTCTGGTGCGGCATGAGCAGGGCGCGGCCTTCGCCGCGGACGCCTATGGCCGGATGACGGGACGGGCGGGCGTGTGCATGGCCACCTCCGGCCCCGGCGCGACCAACCTGATCACCGGCATCGCCAACGCCTACATGGATTCCGTTCCCATGGTGGCAATCACCGGCCAGGTCGCCTCCGGCCTGATGGGCACCGACGCGTTTCAGGAGATCGACATCTTCGGTCTCACCCTCCCGGTGGTGAAGCACAGCGTCATCCTGCGCGACCCGGCGGAAATCCCGGAGAAGGTCGCCGAGGCGTTTCGCATCGCCGAAAGCGGGCGGCCCGGCCCGGTGCTCATCGACCTGCCCAAGGACGTGGCGCAGGCCGAAATCGCCGCGCCGCTGGACCATCCGCGCCGCCCCTGGCCCAAACCGGGAGCGCCGGACGCGGCTTCCATCGAAACGGCCAACGCCATCATCGCGCGCGCCGAGAAGCCGCTGCTCTATATCGGCGGCGGGGTCAGCCGCGCCGGCGCGGTGGAGACGCTGCGCGCGCTCGCCGCCCGCGCCGCCATCCCCGCCGTGGCGACGCTTCAGGGGCTGGGCTGCCTGCCGACGGAGCATGATGACTTCATCGGAATGCTGGGCATGCACGGATTGAAGGCGGCGAACCTCGCCGTGCAGGAATCCGACCTGTTGATCTGTTGCGGCGCCCGGTTCGATGACCGCGCCACGGGGCAGCTTGAAACCTTCGCGCCCAACGCCTCGGTCATCCATATCGACGGCGATCACGCGGAGATCGGCAAGCTGCGCCGCGCCGATGCGGCCATCACCGGCGATCTCGTCACGGCCCTCGAACGCCTCGCGCCGCAGCGCCCCTCAATCGATGCCTGGCGCGGTCACGTGGCGGCGCTGAAACGCGAACACGCCCTCAGCTATGACGCCCCGGGCCGCGGCGTCTATGCGCCGGCTTTCCTCAAGAAGCTGTCGGAAGCGGCGGGCGATTCCTTCGTCGCGGCCTGCGATGTCGGCCAGCACCAGATGTGGGTGGCCCAGCATTGCCGCTTCTCCCGGCCGCAGGCGCATCTGACCAGCGGCGGTCTCGGCGCCATGGGCTACGGCCTGCCCGCCGGCATCGGCGCGCAGATGGCGGCGCCGGACGCCACCGTGGTCACGGTCTCCGGCGACGGCTCCATCATGATGAATATCCAGGAATTGGCGACGCTCCGCCGCTACCGCACGCCGCTGAAGATCGTGTTGCTGGACAACTCCACGCTCGGCCTCGTCCGGCAGTGGCAGGAACTCTTCTTTGAGGAAAATTTCAGCGAGGTCGATCTCTTCGACAATCCCGATTTCGCTGAGGTCGCGGAGGCTTTCGGCGTGGAAGCCTTCACCGTCGCCCGCCGCGATGAGACCGACGCGGCGATCGACCGGATCCTGAATACGCGCGGCTCGATCCTCGCCCATGTGCGGATCGACCCCATGGAAAATGTCTGGCCGCTGGTGCCGCCCGGCCGGTCCAACGCCGAAATGATGGAGGCCTGAAATGGACCACATGCTGCATATCGAACTGGATCACGCGGAGGGCGCGGTGCGCCGGGTCCTGGGCGTGGTCGAGGGGCGGGGCTTCGAGATCCGCTCCATTTCCATGGACGCCGTTCAGGCGGAGGCCGCCAGCATGATGCTGTGCGTCCATGGCCGCGGTCCGGGGCGCGATCCGGACATCCTGAAAAGACAGATTGCCCGGCTGTACGGCGTGCGCCGCGTCGGGCCGGACCAGCTTGCCACAGCGCGTTCAGGGGAGACACGAACATGAGCCGCGACACCAATGACGGGGCCGCAAATCGCTGCTTCGTTTTCGATACCACCTTGAGAGACGGCGAACAGGCGCCGGGCTTTTCCATGACCACGCGGGACAAGCTGGTCATGGCAAAGGCGCTGGCCGATCTGGGCGTCGACGTGATGGAGGCCGGCTTCGCCGCCGCCTCGCCCGGCGACGCCGAGGCGGTGCGCCAGATCGCCTCCGAGATCGAGGGGCCGACGCTCTGCAGCCTCGCCCGCGCGCACGAACGCGATATCGACATCGCCGCCCGCGCGCTGGAGCCGGCCGCCCGATCGCGCATCCATATCTTCCTCGGCACCAGCCCGACCCACCGCGAGGCCAAGCTGAACATGAGCCAAGGCCAGGTGCTGGACGCCATCACGGAGACCATCGCCCATGCCCGCGGCGCCTTCGAGGAGGTGGAGTTCTCCGCCGAGGACGCCCTGCGCACGGAGCGGGATTTCCTTGTCGAGGCGTTTGAAGCCGCGGCCGCCGCCGGGGCCTGTGTCCTCAACGTGCCCGATACGGTCGGCTTCACCACGCCGGAGGAAATCTTCGCGCTTTACCGCCACCTGCAGGAAACGGTGACCCGGCCCGAAGGCGTCATCTTCAGCGCCCACTGCCACGACGATCTGGGCATGGCGGTCGCCAACACGCTGTCCGCCGTGCGCGCCGGCGCGCGTCAGGTGGAGGTCGCGGTCAACGGCATTGGCGAGCGCGCGGGCAATTGCTCGCTGGAGGAAGCGGTGATGGCGCTGGCCACCCGCCGCGACGTCTATGGCGTGGAGACCGGCATCGACACGACCAGGCTCTACGGGACCAGCCGCCTGCTGGCCCGGGTCACCCACAATCCCGTGCCGCGCAACAAGGCCATCGTCGGCCGAAACGCGTTCGCGCATGAAGCCGGCATCCACCAGCACGGCATGCTGGCCGACCGGAACACCTATGAGATCATGAATCCGGAGGATGTAGGCCAGCCCTCGACCAGCCTCGTGCTCGGCAAGCACAGCGGAAAGCACGCGCTGGCCGACCGCGCCAAGCGGCTGGGCTTCGAGCCGGACGCCGCCGCGCTTCAGGATGCCTTCACCGCCTTCAAGGCGATGGCCGATGAGTGCCGCGAAGTGACCGACCAGCAGATCATCGACCTGTTCAAGGGCGCGGGTTCGGCCCCGGCCGCGCCGTGGACGGTGCGCCGGGTGGAGCTTCGCTTTGCTGAAGCCGCCCGCACGGATTCCTTCGCCCGGATCGAATTGCTGCATTCCGAACGCGGCCGCGTCACCGATGTGGGCGTTGGCGGCGGTCCGCTGGATGCCGCCTTCGACGCGGTGCAGAGCATTGTCGGCGTCGCCGCCACGGTGGCGGAGCTGGATATCACCCACAATGCCGAGGAAGACGACGGCGCCGTGCTGGCCGATATCGCGCTGGATATCGACGGTCACCGCTTCACCGGCCGCGCCCGCGGCCGGGATGTCGTGCCCACCGTGGTGGAGGCCTATGTCGTCGCGCTGAACCGCGCCCTGCCAACCGGCGCCGCGCCCCGCCGCGCCGAAGCCGCTTGAAGAGGAGGGACGGAAAATGCCGATCGCCGAAGCGGATTATATCTGGATGAATGGCGGGCTGCGGCCCTGGGCGAAAGCCCAGACCCATGTCCTGTCGCACGGCCTGCATTATGGCAGCTCGGTCTTCGAGGGCGTGCGCGTCTATGCAACGCCCAAAGGGCCGCAGGCCTTCCGCCTGACCGACCATATCAGGCGGCTCTACGACTCCGCGAAAATCTACGAGATCGAGATTCCCTTCGCCTTTGACGGGCTGATGGAGGGGTGCCGCATGGTGGTGCGGGAGAACGGTCTGGAAAGCGCCTATCTGCGCCCCATCGCCTATTACGGCTATGGCGAGATCGGCGTCGTGCCGCCCGATAGCGCGCCGGTGGACGTGGTGATCGCCGGTTTCCCGTGGGGCGCGTATCTGGGCGAGACCGCGCGGGCGGAGGGCGTGGATGTCTGCGTCTCCAGCTGGCGGCGACCCGCGCCGAACACCATTCCCACCGCGGCCAAGGCCGGAGGCAATTATCTCTCCAGCCTGCTGATCTCGCGGGAGGCCAAGCGCCGCGGTTTCACTGAGGGGATCGGGCTGGATCATAACGGCCTGATCTCCGAAGGCGCGGGCGAAAACCTGTTCCTGGTCAAGGACGGGCGGCTGCTGACCCCGCCCGCCGCGTCCTCCATCCTCGGCGGCATCACCCGCGACACCGTGATGACCCTGGCCCGCGAGGCCGGGATCGAGGTGGCCGAGCAGGCCCTGCCGCGGGAGATGCTCTATCTCGCCGACGAGGCCTTCTTTACCGGCACCGCGGCGGAGATCACCCCAATCCGCTCGGTCGACCAGCGTATGGTGGGCGCCGGGCGGCGCGGCCCGGTCACCGAACAACTTCAGGAAACATTTTTCGGCCTGTTCTCCGGCGCCACGCCGGACAGGCATGGATGGCTGGAGCCGATGGCCCAGCCGGCAGAAGGAGTGCAGGCAGATGCCAAAATCGCTGTTTGAGAAAGTCTGGGCGCGCCACCTCGTCGCCCCGGAAACCGCGGAAACCCCGGCGACCCTCTATATCGACCTGCACCTGATTCACGAGGTGACCTCCCCGCAGGCCTTCGCGGCACTGGACGAACGCGGGCTGAAGGTTCGCCGGCCTGACCGGACGCTGGGCACCATCGACCATTCGACGCCGACCCTGAAATTCGGCGCGGGGGACGAACCGCCCTACGCCACGCCGCAGGCAAAATCGCAGGTGGAAACGCTGCGCGACAACTGCTCGCGCCATGGCATTACCCTGCATGACTGGTCCAGCAAGCGGCGCGGCATCGTCCATGTCATCGGGCCGGAGCTGGGCGCGACTCAGCCGGGCATGACGATTGTCTGCGGCGACAGTCACACCTCCACCCACGGCGCGTTCGGGGCGCTGGCCTTTGGCATCGGCACCACCGAAGTCGGTCATGTTCTGGCGACGCAATGCGTCCTGCAGCGTAAGCCGAAAACCATGCGCGTCACCTTCGATAACCGCCTGCCTTCCGGCGTCACCGCCAAGGACGCGGCATTGGCGATGATCTCCGTCATCGGGACCGATGGCGGCGCCGGCCATGTCATCGAATATGCCGGGTCCGCGGTGGAAGCGATGGACATGGAATCGCGCATGACGCTCTGCAATATGTCGATAGAGGCGGGCGCCCGCGCCGGCATGATCGGCCCGGACGCCACCACGTTCGACTGGCTCTATCGCCGCGAATACGCCCCGGCGGACGATGAATGGTTCGACGCGGTGGCGGACTGGCGCTCGCTTCGCAGCGACCCGGACGCGCAATTCGACAAGGAAGTGCGCATCGACGCCGCCACGATCACCCCGATGGTCACATACGGCGTGTCGCCGGACGCGGCCGTGGGCGTGGAATCCATGATCCCCGCTCCGCGCGATGATGCGGGCCGGCAGGCGCTGGATTATATGCGCTTTGACGCCGGCTCCCCGGTCGCGGGGCAGGCGGTCAATCGCGTCTTCATCGGCAGTTGCACCAATTCCCGCATGACTGACCTGCGGGAGGCCGCGCGCATCCTCTTGGGCCGCAAGGTCAAGGACGGCGTGAAAGTGATGATCGTGCCGGGTTCCGAATCCATCCGGCGGGAGGCCGAGGCCGAAGGCCTGCACGAGATCTTCCAGAACGCCGGCGCGGAGTGGCGTCAGCCCGGCTGCTCCATGTGCATCGCCATGAACGGCGATCAGGGCGCGCCGGGGGATCTGGTCGTCTCCACCTCCAACCGCAACTTCATGGGACGGCAGGGCAAGGGCGTGCGCACGGTTCTGGCCAGTCCCGCCACCGCCGCGGCCTCCGCCGTCGCCGGCGAAATCGCAGACCCGAGAGGATATCTGGATCATGTCTATGTCGGATAAATTCACCAGACTGGTCACGAAGACCGCCGTTCTGCCGCAGCAGAATATCGATACGGACCAGATCATTCCTGCCCGCTATCTCACCACCACCGGCCGCGACGGGCTGGGCCAGTTCGCCTTTTTTGACTGGCGCTATGATGATGAGGGCGCGCCGAAACCGCACTCCCAGCTGAACAGTCTGGACACCGCCACCCATCAGGCGCTGGTGGCGGGCAGGAATTTCGGCTGCGGCTCGTCGCGAGAGCACGCCCCCTGGGCGCTGGCCGATTACGGCTTCCGCGCCGTCATCAGCTCCGACATCGCCGACATTTTCAAATCCAACGCCCTGAAGAACGGCCTGTTGCCGGTCGAGATCGGGGCGGAGGCGCATCAATGGCTGCTGGATAATCCCGGCGCGAAGATCGCCCTCGATGTCGAGGCGCAGGAGCTGCGCCTGCCCAATGGCCGCGCCGAGCCATTCGCGCTGGAGGCGTTCGGCCGTCACTGCCTTCTGGAAGGCGTCGACCCGATGGGCTTTCTTCTGGGCCGCATGGACCAGATCGAAGCCTATGAGGGCGCGCATTCATGACGTCAGCGAAAATTGTTTTCCTGCCGGGCGACGGCATCGGCCCGGAAGTCACCGGCGTCGCGCGCGCCCTGCTTGAAAAGGTCTGCGCGGATGCGGGCGTGACGCTGGAAACAGAGGACTGCCTCTTCGGCGGCGCGGCGATAGACCAGAGCGGAACGGCGTTACCCCCCGCCACGCTCAAAGCCTGCCGCGCCGCCGACGCCGTCTTTCTGGGCGCGGTCGGCGGGCCGAAATGGGATGGCGGGCCGGAGCGCCCCGAAGCCGGGCTTCTCGGCATCCGCAAGGCGCTCGGCCTGTTCGCCAATCTACGCCCCGTCGCCCTGCAGCCGGGCACCGAGCATCTCTCCCCGCTGCGTCCCGAACGCGTGAAGGGCGCGGATCTCCTGATCTTTCGCGAACTCACTGGCGGCCTCTATTTCGGCGACAAGTCGGAGGGGGAGGAGACCGCCAGCGATCTCTGCGTCTATACGCGCGAGGAGGTGGAACGCGTCGCCCGCGTTGCGTTCGAGGCGGCGCGCGGCCGCAAGGGGCGCGTGACCTCCATCGACAAGGCCAATGTGCTGGCCACTAGCCGTCTCTGGCGCAAGGCGGTGGTGGCGTTGCGGGACAAGGAATACCCGGACATCGAACTGGATCATGTGCTGGTCGACGCCGCCGCCATGAAGCTGATTCAGGCCCCGGCGGATTTCGACGTCATCCTGACCGAAAACCTGTTCGGCGACATCCTAAGCGACGAAGCCTCGGTCATCGC
>NZ_JACESD010000061.1:0-15062 GCF_013911995.1 Euryhalocaulis sp. | reverse complement strand
GGGAGACGATGTGCGCTACAAGCTGGACGTGGATTTCCTCGACGCGGCCAAGGGCGCGACCAAGAGCGTGACCATGGCGGACGGGAAATCCCTGAATTTGAAAATCCCCGCCGGCATCGAGACCGGAAAGACGCTGCGCCTGAAGGGACAGGGTCATCCGGGGGCGGGCGGCGGTCCGTCCGGCGATGCGCTGGTCGAGGTGCGCGTGAAGGATCATCCCACGTTCACGCGCGAGGGCGATGATATCCGCGTCGAGTTGCCGATTACCTTGAAAGAGGCGGTCGAGGGCGCGAAAGTCGCCACCCCGACGATTGACGGGGCGGTGAACATCACCGTGCCGAAAAACTCCAACACAGGCTCGGTGCTGCGGTTGCGCGGCAAGGGCGTTGAGCGGCAGGGCAAAAGGGGCGATCAGTTTGTACGTCTGAAAGTCGTGCTGCCCGATAATGATCCGGAACTGGCCCGATTCGTGGAAGGCTGGACGCCAAAAGGCGATTACAACCCGAGGAAAGGCATGGCCGGCTGAGGCCTGAACCCTCCGTTCAGCGTTCATTCAGCGGCAAAGGCCGATAACAACCGCATGAAGCTTGTAACCCTCATATCTGCAGCCTTTCTGACGGCGGCGTCCCTATGCGGGACGGCGGCGGCCGGATCGCAGGATATGTACGCCCAGATGCGCAGCACCTGGAGCGCCGATCAGGCGCGGAACGCGCAGGAGGAAGGCCGTGTCCTTCCGGCCAGCCAGATCATCCGTATCGCCCAGGCGCGCCATCGCGGCAGCCAGGTTCTGGATGTTTCGCTCAGCGGCGGACGCACGCCGGTCTATACGGTCATCCTGAAGACACGCGACGGGCGGCGGGTTGATGTTACTCTGGATGCGCGCACCGGGCGTATTCTCTCAGAACGCGGGGCCTGAACGATGCGTGTGCTTGTTGTTGAAGACGATCCGGACCTGTCCCGCCAGCTTGGCCGGGCGCTGGAGGATTCGGGTTACGCCGTGGACCTCGCCGCCGATGGCGAGGACGGGCATTTCCTGGGTGAAACCGAACCCTATGACGCCATCGTTCTGGATCTGGGCCTGCCCAAGATCGACGGTGTGACGGTGCTGGAACGCTGGCGCCGCGAAGGCAAGGCGACGCCGGTGCTGATCCTGACCGCGCGCGACCGCTGGAGCGAGAAGGTGGCCGGGTTCGACGCCGGCGCGGACGATTACCTGACCAAGCCGTTTCATACGGAAGAATTGCTGGCCCGGTTGCGGGCGTTGATCCGCCGTGCGGCGGGCCATGCGACGCCGTTGCTGGAAGTGGGCGACCTGTCGGTGGATACGCGCGCGGCGCGGGCCTATGTGGCGGGCGAGCCGATCCGGCTGACCTCTCACGAATTCAAACTGTTACAGTATCTGGCGCACCATCCGGGCGAAGTGGTTTCGCGCGGCGAGCTGGTCGAGCATATCTACGATCAGGATTTCGACCGCGATTCCAATACGATCGAGGTGTTCGTCGGACGCCTGCGGAAGAAGATCGGCTCTGACCGGATCGAGACCGTGCGCGGCCTTGGCTATCGCCTGGTCGCCTCGGAGGGCGCGGCGACGGCGTGAAGCGCGGCCGCTCGCTTGTCGCGCGGCTGATTGCAGCCGGCGCGCTGTGGGCGGTGGTCTTGCTGATTGCCGGCGCGATTGGCCTGACGGCGTTTTACCGGGCCTCCGTCTATCGCGGGCTGGATGATGACCTGACCGCGGTCATGGATGCGCTGATCGCCTATTCCGAGACCGATGAGGCGGGGGATTTGAGCGTTTCGCGGCGATTTGCCGATCCGCGCTTCGATCAGGTGTTTTCCGGACGCTACTGGCAGATTGCGTCGGCTTCGGGCGAAGGCCTGACGCCTGAAGCGCGCTCGCGCTCGCTCTGGGACGAGTATCTGGACCTGCCTGCCGCGGAGATCGAGCGCGTTCTGGCCACGCCCGGCCAGCATCAGATTATTCAAATCGAGGGGCCCTCGCAGGAACCTCTGCGGGTGATGGCGGAGGCCGTGACCCTTCCGGCCCGCGAAAACGCGCTGGTCTTCATAGCGGCGGCGGACAAGACGGCCGCCGACCGGGCGGTGCGCAATTTCTCCATCGCTTCGGCCTGGATTCTCGCCTCGTTCGGGGCGGCGCTGATCATTGCGTTGATCATACAGGTCCGGGTCGGGCTGGCGCCGCTGTTCCGCATGCGGCAGTCAGTGGCGAAAATCCGCGAGGGCGAGCAGGACCGGCTGGCGGCAGATTATCCCAATGAAATTGCGCCCCTGGCGGAAGAACTCAATTCGCTGATTGCGCACAATCAGGAAGTCGTCGAGCGGGCGCGGACCCATGTCGGCAATCTGGCGCATGCGCTGAAAACGCCCATCGCGGTTCTGTTGAATGAATCGCGCAGCGGGGAGTCCGTGCGCTCCGAAATCGTTCACCGGCAGGCGGACGCCATGTCGCGTCAGGTCGACCATCATCTGCGGCGCGCCCGCGCGGCGGCGCGCGGCCGGGCGGCGGGAGCCGTTCCGATGGAGCCGGTGATTGACGACCTGACCCGCACGATCAGCCGGATCTATGCCGGGCGGGGGGTGAACATCTCAGCCCTGACGGAGGACGGGCTGCGTTTCCGCGGGGAGCGGCAGGATCTGGAAGAGATGATCGGCAATCTGGTGGAGAACGCCGCGAAATGGGCCAAGGGGCAGGTGCGGGTCAAAACATCGGCCATTGATGACCAGATTTTCCTGCTGCAGGTGGACGATGACGGACCGGGCCTGGCGCCCGAGCAACGCGAGGAGGCCCTGAAGCGCGGCGGGCGGCTGGACGAAACGGCCCCGGGGACGGGCTTGGGCCTGGCTATTGTGACCGATCTGGCGCGCGCCTATTCCGGGTCTCTGGAGCTTGAGGAATCGGCGCTGGGCGGGTTGCAGGCGCGGCTTCTTCTGCCGCGCGGCGGCGTAAAAGCCTATTAACGAAAACCGTATAGAAAAACAGGCCTTTGATAGATATTCGAGTTGAAGCGGTCTGTTTATGGGTTCGCCGTCGCCCCGCGAAAAACAGCTTATGGCGTTTCTTGGAACCTTGCCTGCCGACATGGCGGGCAAGCTGTACGAGGCGTGCGACGCCGCGCGGCAAAACGGCGACGATTCCCTGCCTTTCGACCTGATTTGCGATGCGCTGCAACCGGCCGAGCCGGATTTGTCCGAGCATATCCTGTTCGGGCCTGCCGCGCCGCTGGTGACCGAAGACGCCGGCGCGCCGGCGGCGGGCGCCATCCTGAAATCCTCTCTGGAGCCGTTCGAGGCGTTTGCCCGTTCGGCCGCCGGGGCCATCGTTTCCGACCTTGAGTCCGGCGCGCGTTCGCGGATTGCCGGGCGCGGCGTTCTGGGCGCGGCCCTTGTCGAGGTTTTCGATGCGAAAATGGAGGACCAGGAAGGCAGAAACGCCTTTATCAAAACGTTTGGCGGCGAACGCGGCGCGGCCGATGCGCGCAAGATGATCACCTTGCTCTGCGCCGAGCCTGAACTTTCCGAAAACCTCTACGACCTGCCGGACTACATCAAGGACATTGATGACGACATGCTGGCGGCGCTGCGCGCCTGTCACGAGGCCGTGGTCGCGAAGGAGCCGCGCGCGGAGCTTCTGCTGATGTTCCTGCTCATGGAGCGGCTGGACCAGCACTGGATGATCCTGCGCGTGGCCAAGGTCATTTCAAACAAGCAGGACGATTTGCTGTTCAGCCGCACGGAGTTTTCCGTGATCGGGGAAATGCTGCTGGACGAGGCGGCGGAAGCCGTTCGGCGGTTGCAACTGGATTCCCGGACGGCCGTGGAGCCTGACAAGGTTATCGGCGCGCTGGACGGATTTGCCGCCATTACCCAGGGCATGACGCGTGAGCTGGGCATCCGCAAGGACGGCGAATGGGGCAAACGGCTGCATAAAATCCGCCACGACGCAGCTTCCAATATGGAGGATATGTGCCGGGAAACGCCCGATGCGATCGACAAGGCTCTGCCCCTGCGCCGGGTGAAGCTGGACGGCAATATTCCAGCCAACCGGCCCGATACTTCCCGTAAACCCAAACCGGAAATCGCCGAACGCGCGGTGGCGCTGTGCGATGTGCTGCGCCGGTGCCGCAGTCACGCCAATGCGGCGGCCTTTGCTTCCGCGCGCGTCAGGATGTTCGAAGAGGCGGAAAAGCGCCTGGACGATTACAGCGCCAGCCTGATTGACGTGATCCATGAGGCGGGCGCCGAGGAGATGCAGAACCTGAAACCGTGGATTGCGCTGACGGGCCGTGCGATCCTGGCCTTGTCGGGCGAGGATTCTCACGCGGTGTTCCAGCGCCGGGCCTCGGCCGCTGCGGGCAAATCGTCGCAAGACGCAGCCTGAGCATTTTCCCGCCGCCGAAAGCGGGATACATCCACCCGCATGGCTGAAAACACCAAGCCGATAGCTTTGGAAGACCGGGGCGAGACGGGCGAGAAACTGTTCTCCCCCAGCGCCGGGCGCAACAAGGACGTGATCGCGGAGACGCTGGGCGAGCGTCTGGCCAGATCTTCCCGGATTCTGGAAATCGGATCGGGGACCGGCGAACACGCCGAGGCGGTCTGTCTGAAGCGCCCCGATCTCCGCTGGACGCCCAGCGATCCGGATGCGCGTTCCCGGGCGTCCATCGCGGCGCGCTCCCAGGAAATCGATAATCTGGCCCCGCCGCTGGCCCTGGATCTTCTGGATCAGGGCTGGATGGGGGCGGCGCCGGAATGCGATGCGCTGGTCTGTATCAATGTCATTCATATTTCCCCGCTCGATGTGACCCGCGCGCTGGCCGGTTTCGCGGCGTCGCGCCTGCCCGGGGATGGCTGCGTCATTCTCTATGGGCCTTTCCTGGAGGGCGCGCTTTCCGCGCCTTCAAACCTGACCTTCCGCGACGATCTGCAACGCCGTGATCCGCAATGGGGCGTTCGGGAGCTGGACGACGTCAAAGCCGTGTTCGCCGGAAAGGGATGGCGGCTGGATGAACGGATCACGATGCCGGCAAATAACCTTACGCTGGTCTTCAAGCCGGACTGATGGCGCTGTTCTGGGTCATTTCATTGCTGGGCGCGGCCCTTGCCGGGCTGGCCTTCATCGCCCCGCTGGGACGCCGGCGGGGCGTTATGCCTGTTGCCCTCGCCATTGCCGGGGTCGTGGCGCTGGCGGTTCTGATTTACCTGCCAGGCGGCCGCCCCGGCATGGAGGGCGCGCCGTTCGCCGCCGCGCAAGCCGAGCGCGCCAGCCAGAACCCCGAAGAAATGACTGATGAGGAGCGTTTCAAGCGTCTCGAGGACATGGTTGCCGAAACGCCTGAAGATCCGGCGGCGCTGCGTTTCTATGCGCGCGAGCTGTTGCGGCGGGAGCGGGCGCTTGAAGCGGTTGAAACCTATCGCGAGCTGGCGGGAATAGAGCCGACCGCCGCCAATTTCACCGAGATGGGCGAAGCGATCATCGTTCTCAACGAGGGGCAGTTGACCCCCGAGGCGCGCGCGGCGTTCCGCAGAGCGCTGACGCTGGACCCGCAAAGCCTCTCCGCCGCCTTTTATCTCGCCGCCGCCGATTATGACGAGACGCCCAATGCCGAGACCGCTCTGGCGCTGGCTGAAACACCGGCCCGCGCGGCCGCGGACGATCCGCGAGGCGCGCAACTGGCCGCCGCCGCGGCAGCCCGGCTGACGCAACCGCGCATGGGGCCGCAAACCGGGGACGGCGCGCCGCCGCCTTCTGTCGAGGCAATGGTAGGCCGGCTGAAGACGCGCGCAGAGGCCAACCCCGGCGATATCGGACTGTGGCTGTCGCTGGCGCGCGTGCAGAGCGTCACCGGGAACCGGGATGCGGCGCTCGAGGCGTTAGATGAGGCCCGGATGCGGTTCGGCGACCGGTCCGGAGCGGCGCAGACAATAGAGGCTGTCCGCGCGCAGATTGAGCGCGCGCCAGCGGAGAACGCCCGATGATTGCGGAGATCGGCCGGTTCGCCCTTTCCCTCGCCCTGGCGCTGGTGCTGGCGCAAATGCTGTGCGCGCTGATCGGCACACGCCGTGACACCGCAATCTGGGAGGCGCTTTCACGCCGCGCGGTCGCGTTGGTTTTCGTATCTCTGGCTGCGTCTTTCGCCTGCCTCATCACAGTTTTCGTGCAGTCCGACTTCTCGGTCGAGAACGTCTTCATGAACAGCCATTCGGCCAAGCCGCTGGGCTACAAGATCGCCGGCGCCTGGGGCAGTCATGAAGGCTCCATGGTGATGTGGTGCGCCGGGCTGGCCGGTTATTCGGCGGCGCTGGCGCATTTCTATCGGGGACCGCTGGCCACGCGGGCCTTGATTGCGGCGGGCGGCGTGCTGGTCCTGTTTCTGGTCTTCACGATTTTTGCGTCCAATCCGTTTGACCGGATGTCGCCGGTTCCGCTGGAGGGGCGGGGACTCAATCCGCTATTGCAGGACCCGGCGCTGGCGGCGCATCCGCCGCTTCTCTATCTGGGCCTCACCGGCTTGCTGGCGCCCTTTGCGCTGTCCGTGGCGGCGCTCTGGCGCGGCCGGTCGGGCAAGGAATGGGCGCAGGCGGCGCGGCCCTGGACGCTGGCAGCGTTCACCGCGCTGACCGTCGGAATCACGCTGGGCTCCTACTGGGCGTATTACGAGCTGGGCTGGGGCGGCTGGTGGTTCTGGGATCCGGTCGAGAACGCCTCCCTGATGCCGTGGCTGCTGACCGCCGCGCTGTTGCATTCCCTGGTGGTGTCGGCAGGCCGTAATGCGCTCACCGGATGGAGCCTGTTCCTGAGCATCAGCGCATTTTCGCTGGCCATGCTGGGCCTGTTCCTGACCCGGTCGGGCGTGCTCACATCGGTTCACGCATTTGCGCTGGATCCCCGCCGCGGCGTCCTGTTGCTGAGTATTCTTGCGGTTGCAGGCGGCGGCGCGCTGGCCCTGTTCGCGCTGCGCGCGCCGAATATTTTCAAGGAAAAGGTAAAGTTTGACCCGGTCAGCCGGGAAGGCGCCCTGATCCTGAACAATGCTCTGCTGACCATGGCGGCGGCGATCGTGCTGCTGGGCACGCTGTATCCGCTGATCCTGCGCACCGCGTCCGGGGACGACGTGGCGGTCGGCGGGCCGTATTTCGAATTGACGGTGGGGCCGGTCATGGCGCTGGCCCTGCTGATCCTGCCCGTTGCGCCGTTCCTGCGCTGGCGTCGGGGCGGGTGGCGCGAGGCGCGCCGCCGGTTGCTTTATGGCGCGATTGGCGCATTGGCGGCGCTGGCGGGGATTATCCTGATTGCGCGCGATGCGCCCCTTGGCGCGGCGGTGACCGCGGCGCTGGCCATATGGGTGATGGCCGGCGCGCTGAGTGATTTTGCCACGCAACGGCGGCAACCCGGAACGCTGGGCCGGGGACTGGCGCATTTCGGCGTCGGCCTGTTCCTGCTGGGGGCGGCGGGCGATACCGGGTTTTCGATAGAGCGTTCCACGGCGCTGACGCGCGGGGAGAGTTTTGAGGCTGCGGGCCGCACCGTGACGCTGGAGACCGTGCGGCGCGCGGATGGCGCGAACTATCTGGCCGACGAGGGCGTGCTGACGGTCACAGGCGCTGGCCGGCAGTTCCAGATGACGCCCGAGCGGCGATACTTCCCGACCGCCGACCAGACAACGACCGAAGTGGCGCTGCGGCGCAGCCTTCTGGGAGATTATTACGTCGCGCTCGGCCAGGCGCGTGAACGCGAGAATGGCGAGATCGCCTGGGTGATACGCGCCTCCAATCATCCGTTGGTCTGGATGGTCTTTGCCGGAGCCTTTCTGACCGCCACCGGCGGGCTGGTCTCCACCGGATCGCATATCCGGCGTCGGAGGCGGCCCTCATGATTGCCGTTCTGGCCGCCATCCTGCTGGCTTCGACCCCGGCGCTCAGTGAGACGGAACAGGAGCGCGCCAACGCCCTGATGGACGAAATCCGCTGTGTGGTGTGCGAGGGGCAGCCGATATCCGAATCCAATGCCGGTCTTGCTCAGGACATGCGCGTAAAAGTGACCGAACTGGTCGGCGAGGGGCGCAGCGACGCCGAGGTGCGCGACTGGATCGCGGACCGCTACGGGGAAAGCGCCTTGTTACGTCCCCGGGCGCGCGGCGCGGGCTGGTTCCTGTGGGTCACGCCGCTGCTGCTGGCGGCCGCGGCCCTGTTCTTTGTGCTGCGCCTCATGCGCGTTGACCGCAATGTGAACAGGCCTGACCCCGACGCGTGAGAATTTCCTGTTACAAGGCGTCCTGAAGGAACTGAGGACAGGTCATGGCGAATTCCAGGAAAGTTGAATTTACCGGCGCGCTGGGCGAAACGCTGGCCGCGCGTCTGGACTTCCCGGAAGACGGTCTTATCCGCGGCTACGCCATTTTCGCCCATTGCTTTTCCTGCTCCAAAAATGTCCGCGCGGCGCATTTTGTCTCACAGGCGCTGGCTGATCGCGGGGTGGCGGTCCTGCGGTTCGATTTCACGGGGCTGGGCCAGTCAGAGGGCGACTTCGCCAACACGAATTTTTCCTCCAATGTCGAAGATCTGGAGAAGGCCGCGGCGTGGCTGACGGAGAATGAGGGCGCGCCGTCCTTGCTGGTGGGGCACAGCCTTGGCGGTACGGCCTGCCTGGTCGCCGCCAGCCGTATCGAGAGCGTCCGGGCCGTCGCCACGATTGGTTCTCCCGCCGATGCCGCGCATGTGGTTCACAGTTTCGCCGACCAGGTGGACATGATCGAGCAGGACGGGATCGCGAAAGTTTCTCTGGCGGGGCGGCCCTTCCAGATCAAGAAGCAGTTCCTGGAGGATATTGGCGGCCAGAACGTGGAGACGGCGGTCTCCAAACTGCGGGTCGCGCTTTTGTTCTGTCATTCGCCGCTGGATGAACAGGTCAGCATCGATAACGCGTCGCGGCTGTTTGCCGCCGCGCGCCACCCGAAAAGTTTCCTCAGCCTGGACAACGCCGATCACCTGCTGACCGGGGAGGCGGACGCGGAATACGCGGCGGGCGTGATCGCCGCCTGGGCCGCGCGCTTCGATCTGAACGCCGATCTGGAGGCCGAGATCGCCGAGGCGGAAGAGGGGCCGGAGCGGGTGCTTGCCGAGGAAACGGGGAAAGGGAAATTCCAGACCCGCATCACGGCCGGTAAACATGAATTCCTGGCCGACGAGCCGGAACGGATTGGCGGGCTGGATTCAGGCCCCGACCCCTATGAACTGCTGGTGTCCGCGCTGGGCGCCTGCACGTCCATGACGGTCCGGATGTATGCGGAGCGAAAGGAATGGCCGTTGAAATCGGTTTCCGTGTCCCTGCATCACCAGAAAGACTACGCCGATGACTGTGACGGTTGTGTTCAGGGCGAACCGCGAAAGCTGGATATCATCACCCGGGAATTGCATCTCGAAGGTGATCTGAGCGCTGAGCAGCGTGAGAAACTTCTTGAAATCGCTGACAAATGTCCGGTTCACCGGACGTTGAACTCACCGGTGATAATCCGCACAAGGCTGGCGACTTGAAACATCGTCTTGCCTTACTGATTTGTAAGCTACCGGAAAGATGACTGAAATCCGTTGTGTTCCAACGTCACCGGCAACTCGGGGGGCGTGTGCACGTCTAGTAATTCCGACGAAGGGATCGAATATCCAGAATGTTTAGAAGCAAGAATTTCCGCCGCATGCAGACCGCCGGCGTCTCCGCCGCCGCCATCGCTCTGGCCGCTTTTGGCGGCGCCGCGATCGCCAGCGCGCAGAATACGGATTCGGCCCCGGCGCTGAGCGGGACGATGCAGAACGGCGCGCCGTTCAGCTTCGCCGACCTGATCGAACAGGTCAGCCCGGCCGTCGTCTCGATCGAGGTCGAGGCGGAAGTCGAAAACCCGTTCGCCAATCCCGATTTCGACCTTGAAGCCCTGCCGCCCGGTTTCCGCGAGTTCTTTGAAGAATTCCGCCGCCGCACGCCGGACAGCGATGAAGAGACCCGCCGCGCCCGCGGCGCGGGTTCCGGTTTCTTCATTTCGGCCGATGGTCTGCTGGTGACCAATTATCATGTGGTTTCAGAGGCGGACGACATCACGGTCAGCCTGAAGGATGGCCGTGAATTCCCGGCCGAAGTGGTCGGACTGGACCAGCCGACGGACCTTGCCGTCCTGCGCGTCGAGGGCAGCGATTTCCCGCATGTCGCCTTTGACCAGGATCCGAACCTGCGCGTGGGCGACTGGGTTGTCGCCATGGGTAATCCGTTCGGTCTGGGCGGCACCGCGACGGCGGGCATCGTTTCCGCTTCGGGCCGCGAGATCGGCGGGGCCTATAACGGCTTCATCCAGATTGATGCGCCGATCAACCGGGGTAATTCCGGCGGGCCGCTGTTCAATATCGATGGCCGCGTCGTGGGCGTGAACTCGCAGATCTTCTCCCCGACCGGGGGCAATATCGGCATCGGTTTCGCGATCCCCTCCAGCGCCGCCAGCAATATTGTCGACCAGCTGGTGCAGGAAGGCCGCGTGGTTCGCGGCTGGCTGGGCGTGACCATCCAGAATCTGGCCGAGGACGTGCCCGAGGCGCTGGGCCTGGACGATGACGAAGGCGCTATCGTGACCGACGTCGTCAATGGCAGCCCGGCGGAGAAGGCCGGCATCCAGTCTGGCGATGTCGTTCTGGAAATGAACGGCGAGAAGGTTGAGAGCAGCGTCGACCTGACGCGCCGCGTCGGCAATCTGGCCGTGGACGAGCGCGCCACCTTCCGCGTTCTGCGCGATGGCCGCGAACGCACGATCCGCGTGGAAATCGGCGAACGTCCCGATGCGGATACGCTGGCCGAGCTGAGCCAGGGTCCGCAGCAGGAAGACAGCGCCCCGTCAGAGGACGGCGAAGCGGAAATCCTGGGCGTCACCCTGACCGAGCTGGACACGGAAACGCGCGAAGCGCTGGGTCTGGACAGCAATATCCGCGGCGTCGCCGTGGCCAATGTCGGCGGCGGCAGCGAGGCGGCCGAAAAGGGCCTGCGCCGCGGCGAAGTGATCCTGGAGGTCAATGGCAACGCCGTGAACGGCGCCAGCGACTTCACGCAGGCGATTGAAGAGGCCCGCGCCAATAACCGTTCGGCGGTTCTGGTGCGCGTGCTCAATCCGCAGGGACGGCGCTACATCGCCCTGTCCGTGGCGGACGAGGACGAATAACCGCAGCTCGGGGGACGGCGGACAAATCGCCGTCCCTCATTTTTCCGGGGAGGATTTATGCGCATTCTGGTGATCGAGGACGATCATGTCGCCGCGAGCTATGTCCTGAAAGGACTGGGCGAGAGCGGCCATATTGCGGATCACGCCCCGGATGGCGAGACCGGGCTGAACATGGCGCGCGACGGACGTTACGACGTTCTGGTCGTGGACCGGATGCTGCCCGCGATGGACGGGCTGAAGGTTATCGAGACCCTGCGAATGGAAGGCGACCAGACTCCGGTTCTGGTGCTGTCCGCGCTCAGCGAGATTGACCAGCGTGTCGAGGGCCTGCGCGCCGGCGGCGACGATTACCTGACCAAGCCCTACGCCTTTGCCGAGCTTCTGGCCCGGGTGGAGGCGCTGGTGCGCCGCCGCGATCCCGGCGCGGTGCAGACCCGGCTGCAAGTTGGCGATCTGGAAATGGACCTTCTGGCCCGCACCGTGACGCGCGGCGGCGAGGAAATCCTGCTTCAGCCGCGCGAATTCCGCCTTCTGGAATTTCTCATGAAACACGCCGGACAGGTGGTCACCCGCACCATGCTTCTGGAGAAGGTCTGGGATTATCATTTCGACCCCCAGACCAATGTGATCGACGTCCACGTCTCCCGCCTGCGCGGCAAGATCGACAAGCCCTATGACCGGTCCATGCTCCATACGGTCCGGGGCGCGGGATACCGGCTGCAGGCATGACGCAGCGTCGCGCGTTTCTACGCACGACGACCTTCCGCATCACCCTGCTGGCCGCGGGTCTTTTTGCGGTCTTCGTCTCCATCATCCTCGCCTATGTCTATTCGGCGACGGCGGGCGCCATGGCGCGCCAGGATTCGCGCGCCATCGAGACGCAGGCCGAAGACATGGTGCGCGCCTACCGGCGTTCCGGCCTGAACGGTCTGAACCGCATCGTGGTGGAGCGCAGCGTTGGCGCGTCCGAAGACCTCTATTTGCTGACCCGGCCCAACGGGCAGCGCATTTCCGGCAATCTCAGCGCCCTGCCGGAGGACCGGCCGGACGACGACAGCCAGTTCGGCTTTACCTACCAATATCCCACTGAAGACGATGAAACCGTCGAGCGCCGGGCCAAGGGGCGCATGGTGCGCCTTTTGGGCGGCTATCAGATTCTTGTCGGCCGCGATGTCGAGGAAAACGCCCGCTATGTGCGCCGCGTCACTGACGCCATCTGGACGGGGTCGGCGCTGGTTCTGGCGTTTGGCGTCCTTCTGGGCGGCTTTGTCAGCCGCCGTTTCGCCCAGCGGCTGGACGACCTGAACACGGTCGCGCGCGAGGTTACGGCCGGAAACCTCACCGCCCGCGCGCCCCGCAATCACTCCGGCGACGAACTGGATGAGCTGTCCGCCAATCTCAATGAAATGCTCGACCGGATCGAACGGCTGACCACCGGCCTGCGTCATGCCGGCGACTCCATTGCGCATGACCTTCGCTCGCCCCTGACCCGGTTGCGCAACCGCATGGAGGACAGCCTGCGGGAGGCGGAGCGGGGAGCCGATTGCCAGGAAGCCCTGCAACAGGCGCTGGATGACGCGGACGGCCTGCTGAACACGTTTGCTTCAGTCCTGAAAATTGCGCGGCTGGAAGCGGGGGAACGGCGGGAGCAGCTCTCCATCATCGATCCGCAGCAAATCATCGAGGACCTGGCCGAGCTTTATGAGCCGGTGGCCGAGGATTCCGGTCTGTCCTTCACCTCCGACATGGAGGAGGGGCTGACAATCCGCGCCGATCGCGGCCTGCTCTCGCAGGCGCTGGCCAACCTCCTCGACAACGCCATCAAGTATGCGCCGGAAGGCGAGGCCATCGCGCTTCGCCTGCGCAAGGCCAGCGACGGCCGCGCGGAGATTTCGGTGACCGATACCGGGCCGGGCATACCCGCCGATGCGCGGGAGCGCGTGAAGAAGCGTTTCGTGCGACTGGATGAATCGCGAAGCGCGCAAGGTTCGGGGCTCGGCCTCAGCCTGGTGCAGGCGGTGGCCGACATTCACGGGGCGGAGTTCACCCTGGAAGACGGGCCGGGGTCCTCGACACTGGAAGCGCCGGGACTGCGCGCCGTGCTGACCTTTCCCCGCGCGCGCTAGACAATCCCCCTTGCGTCCTGCGCGCCGTCCGCCACCCTTGGGCGTATGACGCATGCGCCTCTCCACAGCCTGATCGCCGCCGCGCCCGAGCCGCATGATGCAGGGTTCGCCGACGATCTGCTTGGCGAACTCCCCATTGAAATTCCGGACGGCGCGGAAGACCTGCTGCGCGGCGTCTTTGGCTGTTCCCCGTATCTTGCGCGCATTTGCCGGACGGACCCGCAGCTCCTTGCCGACGTTCTGGAGCGCGCGCCGCAGGAATCCCTGGACGCGGCCCTGACTGCTTTCGCGCGCGCCGGGCGGATCGCCGAAGATGAGGACGCGCTGAACAGGGATCTGCGCGCCGCAAAGCGGCGTCTGCACCTGCTCGTCGCCCTCTCCGATATTGGCGGAATCTGGGATCTGGACGCCGTCAGCCGCGCGATGAGCGATGGCGCGGATGCAGCCATTCAGGCTGCGTTCCTGGCGCATGCGCGATTCATGGCGGAACGCGGACGCATTGCGGAAGACGCCGTGACGGATGAAGGGCTGGCGGGATTGTTCATTGTGGCGCTGGGCAAGCTCGGCTCCCGCGAACTCAATATTTCCAGCGATGTGGACCTGGCCGTATTCTTCGACCGCCAGCGCCTGCTGGATCTGGGTGTCGAGGAGCCGGGCCGGCTCTGCACCCGCCTGACCCGCCGCGCCGTGGGCGCGCTGGATGAACAGACGGCGGACGGCTATGTGGCGCGCGTCGATCTGCGCTTGCGGCCGGACCCGGCCTCGACCCCGCTGGCGCTGTCCGTTGAAGCGGCGGCCAATTACTACGAATCCTTTGCCCAGACCTGGGAGCGCGCGGCCTGGATCAAGGCGCGCGCCTGCGCCGGGGACACCGTGACGGGGCAGGAATTCATGCGCCGCATGTTTCCCTTCGTCTGGCGGCGCTCGATGGATTACGGCGCGGTCGAGGAAATCGAAAACCTGATGCGCCAGATCGAGGCGGCGGCCGGGCGGCATGATGAACCGGCTGGATTTGACCTGAAGCGCGGCCCGGGCGGCATCCGGCAAATCGAGTTTTTCGCCCAGACCCAGCAATTGCTGCATGGCGGACGCGACGCCTCGCTGCGAACCCGCGCGACCTTGCCGGCGCTTGCCGCGCTGCGGGCGCGTGGCGATGTGGACGCCCGGACCGAAACGCATCTTCGTGAAATCTATGAGGCGCTGCGCATCACGGAAAACCGGCTGCAGATTATTGAAGACCAGCAAACCCATGACGCGCCGGAAGATGATGACCGCCGCCGCCGTCTGGCGCGGTTGTGCGGCCGTGAATCGCTGGCGTCGTTCGATGCCTGGCTGGCCGGGGATACGGCGGCCGCGCGCGAGATTTGCGAAGGCCTGTTTGAACCGGTGGAGCGCGACCCGCGGGAGGCGGACCTGATTTTCGACGGGCCGGACCCGGCCGACGCCACGGCCAAACGCCTGAAAGAACTGGGGTTCAACAACCCCGAACAGGTCTGGGAGACCGTACGCGGCTGGCTGATCGGAAAGCCGCGCGCCACCCGGTCGGAACGCGCCCGCCGGATCATGCGGGGGCTGGCCCCGCGCATCGTTCTGGCGGTCGCGGAGACCGGCCACCCCAATACGGCGTTCCTGCGGTTCTCGGAGTTTCTCAACGGCTTGCCCGCCGCCGTGAACATCCTGTCGATGTTTGAGCGGGAGCCGAAATTGCTCACCGACATCGTGGATGCTC
>NZ_JACESD010000060.1:0-15562 GCF_013911995.1 Euryhalocaulis sp. | reverse complement strand
CTGCGCCCACCAGGCGATGCCGCTGCCCAGCATCGGGCCATAGAGGGAGGAGGCGAATTGCTGCGCCCGGCCGAACAGGGTCTCGCCGCCGACCAGCTTGGGCACGGTCTGGATCAGGCCGATATCGGGCGCGGCCTCCATGCGGCGCGCCAGCTTCAGGATCGTGTCCGCCTCCATATAGCTGTCGGCGTCGAACACGATCATATAGTCATAGCGCCCGCCCCAGCGGCTGACGAAATCGTGGATATTGCCGGCCTTGCGCGCGCGATTGATGGTGCGGCGGCGGTAATAGACATTGTCCGCGCCGCGCTCCCGCAGCTTCAGGAAAGCCGCTTCCTCTTCCAGCGCGATTTCGGGATCTGTGGTGTCGCTGAGGATGAAACAGTCAAACGCGCCCGGCGCGTCTTTCAACGTCTCCGCGGTCGCGGCGACGGTCGCGAAGACCCGGCGCACTTCCTCGTTATAGATCGGGAAGGCGATGGCCGTGCGGCCCTCGATAGACGCGTTCGTTTCATCCGCCTTGCGGCGTGAGCGCATGCCGGCCAGCGCGGCGGCGAGGCCGAACGTGGCGCTGGCGAAGGAAAAGGCGATCCAGCAGATATTGACCGCGAACAGCGCCAGCAGGATCCACTCCAGCGTTGTGACGCCCGCCACATCCAGCACCCGGTACATCTCCGCCGTGCCCCAGACGGAGGTCGCGACGCCCGCCACGCCCACCGCCGCCTTGCGCCAGCGGCGCGAGGGGATCAGGCCATGCCGCTTGTCCGGCTTTTTCGCGAAGGACTGCGCCGGCATGGAAAGCGGCGCCTCGGGCGGCCGCGGGCTGTCGAGGGTCACCGCGGCGTCCACCGGTAGAGCCAGGTTTCGCTGGCCGGTTGTCCGGCGCGGGTCAGCTGGGCGCGAAGCTCGGCGCTCTGCACGCCTTCGGGCTTGTGCTGGAAGGTCAGGCGCAGGCCGCCGGTTTCGCGGTTGCGGACGATCTGCTTGTTCAGGATTTCGCCGCTGGACGCGGAAACCTCGGCCGCCATGGCTTCGGGCGCCGGCCAGTCCTGACTCTGGAAATCGATCACGAACAGGCGGTTTTTCGAGTCCGGGACCATCCCGGCCCGCGTGTCCGAAATTTTCGGGACGGACGGATGCATCGGCGCTTCCAGCCCCCAGTACATGCGATAACCGAAGCGCGCGGCCTTGCCCTTTTCCAGCGGCGTGGAGGGCTGCCAGAACGCCACGATATTGTCGTTATATTCGTTGCTGGTCGGGATCTCGATCAGGGTCAGGGCGCCGTCGCCCCACTGGCCCTTGGGCGCGACCCACACGCTGGGCCGATGATGATAATCGGCCTCAAGGTCCTGATAGGCGGCGAACTGGCGCTGGCGCTGCATCAGGCCGAAGCCAAGCGGGGCCTGGCGCGCAAAGACGGAAACCTGAAGCTCCCGCGGATTGATCAGAGGGCGCCAGACGGATTCGCCATTATGCAGGCGCACCATCAGCCCGTCTGAATCATGCACTTCCGGCCGGTAATCCTGCCGCCCGTCCGCCGGGTCGTGCGGGGCGAAATCGAACATCGAGGTGATGGGCGCAATGCCGAAATCGGCAATGCCGCGGCGCGGGAACAGCACCATGTCGACATCCACCACCGTCTGGCCGCCCGGCTCCACGGTGAAGCGGTAGGCGCCGGAAAGGCTGGGGCCGTCCAGCAGGGCGTAGATAATAATGGCCGAGGCGCCGGGCTGGGGCTTCAGGATCCAGAATTCGCGGAAGGCCGGGAATTCCTCGCCGCTTGTGGAGGCGGTGGAGACCGCGATGCCGCGCGCCGACGCCCCATAATGGGTGCCCGCCGCCAGCACCCGGAAGAAGCTGGCGCCGCGGAAATTGATCAAATCGTCGAACTTGCCGGCCGCGTTCAGCGGCGTGGTGACGCGAAAGCCCGCGAAGCCCAGGGCCTGACGGTCTTCCTCGGTGATGGGCAGGTCGAAGAAATTGAAATCCTCTGGCCGGAACGGGCGCGGGGCGGCTTCGCCGTATTCAACCAGATTGATCTTGATCGGGTTCTTGAACAGGAAGCCCTGCGGGTCGTACTGGATCTGGAACTGGCTGGCGCCATTGGCCCAGTCGGCGGCTTCGCGCCGGTACTCGATCCGGCGATAGGCGTCATAGTTCAGCTCCGTCACCGATCCGGGCAGGCTGGATTCCGGGGCCTCATAGGAGGTTTCGGCAAGAATGCGCGCTTTCTCCACCACCACGCTGAACGCCATTTGCGGCTCAGGCGCGGCGGGAACGGGCCGCGCCCAGTTCAGCACCACATCGTCGACCGGCGTATTTTCCGGCGCGGCTGTCTCTTCCTCCGCAGGGGCGGGCTGAACGGGGGCGGGTTCCGGCGCGGCCTGTTCCGGCGGCGCCGCGTCCGTCGACGTATTGCGCTGATGGGTCACCATCACCCCGGCAAGGACAAGGCCGGCGAAGAGAACGGCTAGAACGACCGAATATATAATTTTCTGGTTCATCTATCGGCCTTGCCGAGTCTGCCTGACGCACGCATCAATCGCGGCGTCATGTTGCGCCGCAGCATATATGTGTATGGACGCAAGCTGCGGCAACAACAAGGCGATCTTTCGCGCGCCCGTGTTGATACGCCGGCGGCCCGCCGGAAATATTCGCGCTTGCAGCATGATCTGTCCCTCACGGCCCGCAGCGTGGATCAGGTTTGACGCCCTGACCCTGCCCGGCGCAGATGAATAGACAAATAAGACGAGAGTTTGAACCGCTCGGGACCGGAAACACGATCGCCGGCGCGCGGCTTTCAGTCGTCGCCCCACATGCGCAGAAGATTGGCCTTGGTCTTGAGCACCTTCAGAAGCGCATCGTTCGCGCCGTCGATATTGCGCAGTTTCTGAACGGTCTGGCTCAGGTCAAACAGCATCTCACGCTGTTCCGCGCTGCGCACCAGGCTGCGCACCCACCCCACCGCCGCCAGCCGCGCGCCGGAGGTCACCTCCGCCACATGATGCAGGCGCTGGGTGGGGTAAAGCACGGCCTGCCCGGCCTGCAGCTTGATATCGGCCTCGCCCTCCGGGCTTTCGATGACCAGCTCGCCGCCCTCATAGTCCTCGGGCGGATTGAGGAAGAGGGTGAAGGAGAGATCGGTGCGCGCGCCGGCCATCATCGCATCGTCGATATGCGTCCCATAGGCCATTCCGGCCTCATAGCGGCTGAACACGGTGCGGACGATCCGCTTGGGCTGGGCGGCGGCCTTGAAGACTTCGTGCTTCATCAACGCGGCCTCGACGATGCGCTTCAGCCCGTCCGAACGCGCCCCGGCCCTGGTCTGGAGGTTATTCTTCACCGGTTTGGCGGCCCAGCCGGCGGTCGCCTTGCCGGACTGGAACCCCTCGCGCGTGGAGAGTGTGTCGCTAAGCGTTTTCAGCTCGGCGTCGGAAAGGATGCTGTCGAGTATCAGGATCATGTTGCGAATGATTTGCAGGTGCGCTAGGCCTCGCAGTCTGGCGCCGCGCGGCCCGAATGCAATCATATCGAAGGAAATTTTCTCATGCCCATTCGCAAGAAAACCCGTCTGTGGACCTCCATCGGCGCTGCGGCCCTGCTGGCCGGCGGCGTCAGCGCCTGCGGCGACAGCGGCGAGAACGCCGCCCCCGCCGAACCGGCGGCCACCGAAACCCCGGCCGACGCCGCGCCGGCGCAGGATACCGCGCCCGCCGAAGCCGAGACCTCTTCCGTCGTTGGCGAAGGCGAGGGTGAAGGAGAAGGCGAGGGCGAAGGCGGCTCCGGCGGCGAGTTCGGCATCGATCCGCAGGCCGCGGCCACCGATCCGGTGGTCTTCCTGACCGCCATCGACGTGATGCGCGCCCATTATTACGCCGCCATCGACGCGCTGGAGGCGGGCGACCGCGGCGCGACGGCGGAGCTGCTGGCCCATCCGATTTCCGAAATCTATCTGGATTTCGAGCCGGTGCTGCAGGAAGCGGGCGGCCCGGACATGTACGAGACGCTGAACGGCGCGGCGATGCTGCATTTCGACGGCGCGGAGGACGCGGAAATCCGCACCGCGATCGACGATATCCTGGCTCAGCTCGACGAGGCGGCGGCCGTGGCGCCGGAAGGCGAGGCGACCCAGGCTGCCGTGGAAGGCGAGATCCTTGGCGATCTGATCGAGCGCGCGGCCCTGCAATATCAACTGGCGCTCAACAGCGCCGAAGACAGCCACGCCTATCTGGACGGCTATGGCCTGTTCAAGGCCGCTGAAAAGCGCGGTGAAACCGCCCTGCCGGCCATCGAGAGCGCGGACGCCGAGGCGCTGACCACGTTCGAGAGCGCGCTGTCCCTGCTGGGACAGGCTTACCCGAACGGCCAGCGCCCGGATACGCCGCCGGTTCCGGCGGCGGACGTGATGTCGGCCAGCGATGCGGCCACGGACGCGGCGGCCAGCCTGTAAAGGCAAAGCCCGAGCGCCAAAGAAAAAGGCCGGAGCGGATCGCCGCTCCGGCCTTTATTCTGTCTGGCGGCTCGCGCGCTCCGGTTCAGGCGCTGGCGTTGGCCGCGACGGTTTCCTCGATCCACTCGCTGATCTTGGATTTGGGCATGGCGCCAACCTTGGTGCCGGCGACCTGGCCGTTCTGGAACAGCATCAGGGTGGGGATGCCGCGCACGCCATACTTGGTCGGCACGCCCGGATTGTCATCAATGTTCACCTTGGCGACGGTGACCTTGCCATCCATTTCGTTGGCGATGTCCTCAAGGGCCGGGCCGATCTGCTTGCACGGGCCGCACCATTCCGCCCAGAAATCCACCAGCACCGGGCCGGAGGACTCCAGAACGTCGGACTGGAAGGAATCGTCGGTCACATTCTTGGTCGCCATTGCGAACCTCCTTGTTCAAATTCTTTGGCCGCAGACCGCCGCGGCGTGGGCAGACAGGTATGTATGCCCTTTCACCCCGTCAAGTCGCCGGACGTGCGGGCAGCGCGACGTCCAGCATGGCTGCGGGAAGCTCCATCAGTGTGCCAGATTCGGTCCATAGTAGGGCGCAGGAAATGGCCCGCCCGGGAAAAATTCCCCTCAGCACGGCGCGATAGGCGGCCAGCTGGCGGATATAGGCCGGGTCTGCGTCCTCCGCCTTTGCCGGGGGCGGGCGGTTGGTCTTGTAGTCCACGATCAGGATTTCGGAATCGGTGACGATCAGCCGGTCGATCTGACCGTTGATCGACTGCCCGGCGGGCAGTTCCGGGGATTCGCCGACAATGGCGACTTCCGCTTTCGAGCCCGGGCCGAAAACTTTGGCAAACGCCGGATCGTCCAGCACGCCGAACACGCTGGCGCGGATATCGGCGCGCGCCTGTGCGTCCAGATCGGGCTGCCGGTCCAGCCAGGCCTCCGCCGCGCCGTCGCGGCGTTCGGGTTCGATTTCGGGCAGCAGCTCCAGCAATTTATGGATCAGATTGCCGCGCCGGTAGCGCAGCCCCGTTTCGTCCTCCAGCGGGGAGAAGCCGGGCCGCTCCGTCCCGGCCGCTTCGTCCTCGCCCAGCCGTGAGGGCGCTACGCTCTGGGCGCGGCGCTCCGGCGGCGCGGCGGCGGTGGCGATCCAGCCCGGCAGGGCCGCGGCTGTCTCCGGGGACGCCTCGCGGGCAATGGTCCGTTCGATCTCGCCCAGTCTCAGGCCCCCGCCCAGCGGGGTGTCCATCGGCTCCGCTTCCGCGCGCAACAGGCCGGTCTCCACCAGCCGGTACCAGCTGTCCTCGTCAATGCGTCCCTCTTCGGTCGGGCCGCCTTCCTTGCCGCGCCGCCCGTGGCGGTAACCGCAAACGACCAGCCGGTCCTGCGCGCGCGTCATGGCGACATAGAGCAGGCGCAGATACTCGCCATAATCACGCTGTTCCTGCGCCTTGCGCAGTTCGCCGGCCGGTCCGGCGTCCTCGCTCTTATAGGGGGAGAACAGATAGCCGCACGCTTCGTCCTCCATCAGGCCCAGTCCGCGATTTTTCGGCGTCTGGGTGGTGTCGGGCAGGATGACCACCGGCGATTCCAGCCCCTTGGAGCCATGCACGGTCATCACCCGGACCGCCTGCTGACCGGGGAGAAGCTCCCGCTTCACGTCGCTGGAATCGGCTTCCATCTCGCACACGAAACGCTGGAGAGAGGGCGCGTCCGCCCCTTCATGGCTGAGCGCCCGGCTGAGAAATTCGTCAATTGCGTCCTCCGCCTCCGGCCCCAGCCGCCGCAGAATCCGCTTGCGGAAGCTCTGCCCTTCCGGCCCCAGCCGGTTCAGGAGATTGGAGAAGAAGGCAAAGGGCGTCGCCACACCGACCGTCGCCAGAACCTCGCCAAGAACCGATTTCGCTTCGGTCAGGCGCGGATCGCCTGTGTCCTGCAGCGCGCTCCAGACGGAGGCGTATGTCTCGCGCGGGTGGCAGAGATCGAACAGGGCGTTGTCATCGACGAGCGGCGCATCGGCGTTGCAGGGATGGAAGAGGGGACTCTTCAGGGTTTCGCCCAGAGACAGATCGTCCTCGGGCAGCAGGGCGAACCGCGCCAGCGACAGCAGGTCCCGCACCGCCTGTTGCCCGGTCAGTTTCAGACGGTCCGCGCCGGCCACCTCCACGCCCGCGCCCTTGAGCTGGCGGATCACCTCATAGAAGAAGCCGCTGCGCCGCCGCATCAGGATCATCACGTCCCCGGCATGGGCGGCGCGATAGCCGCGCCCGCGCTCCCACACCTCCAGCCCGTCATACAGCCAGGCTTTCACGCGCGCCGCGATCTCGCGCGCCAGCCTTTCCTGCGCATTGTCCGGGCTTGGCGCATCCACCGGGGCCCAGGGATTTTCCTCCACCGGCTCCGGCGGCACCGGCGTGGCGGGCCACAGCTCCACCGCGCCGCGGCGTTCTTCCCGGTCGGCGCGGCCGGACATGTGGCGGGCAATATCCCCGCCCGGCGGCCGGTCTGGCAGAAGGGCGGCGGCGGTTTCCCCGTCAAACACAGCGTCCACGCCCTGCAATATGGCGGGGGAGGAGCGGAAAGAGGTCTCCATCGGAATCTGTTCGGCCCGCCGGCCGGCATGGGCGGCGAGGCCGATATAGTCCTGCGTCTGTTCCAGGAATTTCGCCGGCTCGGCGCCCTGGAAGGAATAGATGGACTGTTTCTCATCGCCGACGGCAAACAGGGTCTGGTCCAACTCCGCCGCGCCTTCGCCCGCGAAGAATTCCTCGGTCAGGGCGTCGACCAGCTTCCACTGGTCGGGGGCGGTGTCCTGCGCCTCGTCGATCAGGATGTGGTCGATGCCGCCATCCAGCTTGTAGCGCACCCATTCGCGCGCGTCCGACAGGGTCAGGAGGTGGCGCGCATGTTCGATCAGGTCGGAGAAACCCAGCGCCCGCATCAGCCGCTTGCGGCGCTCGAACGCGGCGATCATCACGTCCGCCAGCGCATAAACGCCCGCCGTCAGCTCCGCGCAGTTCAGCCGGGCCAGCCGGTCGCGCGCCATCAGCAGGCTTTCCGTGACAGAGCCCGGGGCGTCACGATCGCCGAACAAATCGATGATCTCCGGACAGGCTTCCCGCGCCCCCTTGGTCCCGACGCCCCGCGCGGGCACGTCGCCGCCCCCGGTCAGGCAGGCGGCCAGCAAGGCTTCGAAGGCGGCGTCCGCGTCCGGCGCGGCGAACAGCGCGTTCAACGCTTCGGCGCATTTGACATCCGTCTTGCCGCCGGCGCTGAGCGCTGAGTGCGCGCGTTGCAGCGCGTCGCGGGGCAGGGCGTCCCACAGCGCCTGTTTGATGCGGGCCGCGGTCAGGCCCGGCTCCACGCCCAGTCGTGCGAACGCCGCCGCCCGCGCGCCCTCATATCCGCCCAGCACGGTCAGGGCTGCATTCAGCTTCACGCGCTTGGCGGCGATCTCCTTGAACAGCGACTCCGCCGTCATGTCGTCGACGCGTTCGGCCAGGATGCGGAACGCCTCCGCCGCCGGGCCGTCCGGATCGGCCATTGCGGCGCGGGCCGCCTCGGCGCGCGCGTCGGACGCCAGGCGCGCGGCCTCGGCTTCCTCCAGAACGCGGAAGCCGGTGGGCGCGCCCGCCTCGACCGGGAATTGCCGCACGATGCGCTCGCAGAAAGCGTGGATGGTCTGGACCTTCAGCCCGCCCGGCGTTTCCAGCGCGCGCGCGAACAGCCGGCGCGCCTTGGCCAGATCATCTTTCGGCGGCGCGGTTCCCGTGACTTTCTCGATGGCGGCGGCGAGGGTCTCGTCATCGGTGACCGACCAGTCGCCCAGCTGGGTGAACAGCCGCTCCTGCATCTCGGAGGCGGCGGCCTTGGTATAGGTCAGGCACAGGATGCGGTCGGGCTTGGCGTCGCGCAGCAGCAGGCGCGTCACCCGGTCGACCAGCACCTTGGTCTTGCCCGTCCCGGCATTGGCGATGACGAAAGCGTCGGTCGCCGGATCGGCGGCGGCGCGCTGGCGTTCGGTGGCGAGGATGACGGGATCGCTCATTCGCCGCTTCCCTCCGCCTGGCTGGCCCATTCGCTGCGCCGGGCGAGGTCGTCATAATCGCCATATTCGTTCACGTACTGGGCGCGCGGCTGGGAGAGATAGGGCTGGTCGGTCGCGTCGAAGCGCGTGATCAGCTCCCCGATCCCCTCGCGGGCGGCGCGCATCAGGCTCTCGCCGTCATGGTCCGCGTCGATCAGCTCCCGCATCTCGCCGACCGAACGCCCGCCCCGGATGCGGATATAGAGAAGGCTCTGCGGCGCCTGCCGCGCGGTGCTTTTGTCGCCGGGGAAGCCGCCCTCGGCCAGGATTGCCGCCTCCAGCGCCAGTTGCGGGTCAAAGCCCAGCCGCGCCACCTTGGCGGTCGGCGCCGCGCCGGTCTTGTAGTCGATGACCGCCGGGCCCAGCGGGCCTGCATCGATGCGGTCGGCGCGGGCGGTCAGGGTGAACGTCCCGGCGGGGGCGTCGATTTCAATACAGCCCTTCGCCTCGATCAGCAGCGGCGCATAGCCGACGCCCCGGCGCTCCCGCTCCCGCGCCACGAACCATTCGGCGGCGCGGCGCACGCGAGGGATTTCCGCGACGATCTGCGCATCGGACAGTCCCGCCTCGTGCAGTTTCGCTTCGCCCAGCGCGGTCAGCCTGTCCGCCGCGTTCGCGGGCAGATCGTCCATATGCGCGTTCAGGAAATCTTCCAGCGCGTCGTGAATGGCGTTGCCGCGCTCCATTCCGCCCGGCGGTTTGTCCAGCGGGTCCAGCGATTTCAGGCGCAGCACGTCACGGGCATAGATGGAATAGGGATCGCGGACCCAGGTCTTCACCCCGGTGACCGATATGCGCCGCGGCCGCGCCTCGACCGGCGGGCAGGGGCGGGGCGCGGGGATCTGCGCCAGCTCATCCATGGCCGGGTGGTCGATGCGCCGCGCCCAGTCCGTATAGGGCGAATCCGGCGCCAGCGCCTCGTTCGCCGCCTCTTCGCCCAGCGCCCCGCGCGCCAGCGTTTTCAGCCGCCACAGCCAGCGGGAAGCGACGGACGGCGCGCCCTCCACCCGTTCGGCGCGCGTCAGGATCACGCGCGGCGCCCCCAGCAATTGCGCGAAGTCATGCGCGGACAGGCCGATGCGCCGCTCCACCGGATCCATGCCCAGATCCTTGCGCATGGCTTGAGAGAAGAAGGGTTCGGCGCGCTTCAGGGTCGGCCATGTCCCCTCGTTCAGCCCGGCGAGGATCACCATGTCGGCCTGCTGCAACCGCGCTTCCAGCGGCCCCATGATCTGCAGGCGCGGATGATCAGGCGGCGGTTCGCGCACCGTGCGCTCCTCGCTCATCAGGGAAACGATGCGCGCGAAGGCGGAGAGGTCCATCGCGGGCAGGGCCGCCGATTCGTTCATCAGGTCGCGGATCAGCGCGGCCGCCTTGTCGCCCGCCGGTCCGGCCCAGCCGCGCTTGCCGCTTTCGGCCTCCCCGGTCTGTGCGAACGCCTCCACGCTCTGCCCCAGCGCCCGCGCGAAATCGGCGGCGCTTTGCAGGGCTTCGTCACGCAGCGGGGCCAGCGCGGAGTCCGTCGCCTCAATCAGCGCCCAGGCGCGCTCGTCCAGCGCGCCCTCCTTGCTGGTCAGCCGGGTTTTCAGAATATCCCGATCAGAGGGCCGCACCCCGCGCAGCGCCCGTTTCTCCACGCGCGCCGCCAGTTCCCGCAGGCGCGGGCGCGGCATGCCAAGGGCGCAGAGCGGGTGTTTCCACACCGCGGCGAGCGCCACCGGGTCATGCGGGTCCTCGGCCAGCGCCAGCACAAGGTTGAGGAACGCCCCCGCCGCCGTCTCGCGCAGCGGGCACCCGGCGGAGGAGTCGATCTCCACGCCCCAGCGTTTCAGGCGCGCGCTGACCCGCGCCGCGATGGAAAGGTCGGGCGTGACTACAATGGCGTGCGTGCCGTCCTCGGCCTCCAGAAACTCCCGCAGCGCCAGCGCGATGGACGCGGCCTCGCCCTCCGGGGTTTCCGCCTCGATCAGCGAGACGCCGGAAAGCGCGTCCGCGGTCAGGCGCGCGGTGTCCAGATTTTCCAGCTCCGACAGCCGCTCCAGCCGGGAGAGCCAGTCCGCGGTTTCCTCGGCCGGGCGAAGCGCCTCGTTCACGAAACGCCGGCGGCGGCGGGCCGGGGCGTCCTCACGCACGCCGGGAAACGCCTTCACCTCTTCCCGCGTCATGCCGATCCGGTCCAGCAGGCTTTTGAGGCCGGACTGGGGGTGCTGCGGGTCGATCTTGTTCCACGCCTTGTCGTCGAGGTCCGCGTCCAGACCGGGCAGCACCACGCAACCTTGAGGCAGTCCGGCAATCACGCCCAGCAACGCCGCCGTCGCGGGGATGGAGCCCGTGGAGCCCGCCGCGATGACCGGGTGGTCCGGCGGTTTCGCCCTCCATTCATCGGCCAGCGCGTGCAGCATGGCGGAACGGCGGCGCCCCGGATCGGCATAGCCCAGCTCTTGCAGCCGCGCCGGCCAGAATTGCCCGACGATCTCCAGAAAATGCGCCGCCTCCCGCAGATGTTCGGGCAGGCGGTCGATGCCGTCTTCCAGCGGCGACAGATCCTCAATCTCCGCAATCGCCAGCTCGTCCAGCACGCTTTCCAGCTCGCCCGCTGCGGCGATAACGGCCGCCGGGTCGGGGGCGAGGCCCTTGCGGGCGTCCAGCGCGGCGATCAGCTGCGCCAGCTCGAACCTGCGCAGACCGGCCGGGCAGGGCGGCGGAAAATCGGCGGCCGTCGAGCCGGGTTCGAAGGGCGGGGCATCGGCGTCGATATCGCCGATGGTGCGGATTTCCGGGGTGAGGGCGGCTGAGCCCGCCGCCTTGCGGATGCTGTCGGCAAACTCCCGCGCCGAGCGCCTTGTTGGCAGCAGCACGGTGAAGTCTGTGAGGCGCATCGGGTCGCGGCCCGCCTCGTCCCACACCGCCGCCGCCAGCCGGTCGAGAAACGCCGCGGAGGGCGGGATGGAATAGACGCGGGGTCCGGGGATGGCGAACAGGCCGCTCACGCCCGTCAGGCCGCCCTCAATCGGGTTTCCGCCTCGTCCCGCGATTGCGGATCGCCCACGTGCAGCCAGTCGCCCTCGAACACCGCGCCGGTCAGGCGCCCGGCCTCAAGGCTGCGGTTCCAGATTTCGTTGAGGGAGAATTTCTCTTCCGGCCAGCCGTCCAGGATCGCCGGGTTCAGCACCTGCGTGCCGGTATAATAATAGGGTGCGCCGCCCTCCGCCCCGCGCCGCCGCAGCCGCCCGTCCGGCTCCAGATGGAAGTCGCCGGCGGTGTCCAGCCCCAGCGCCCGGTCCTTGCGGACCAGCAGCAGGCGGGCGTCCTCTTTTGCCGGATCGAACCCCTCGGTCAGTTGTGGAAAGCCTTTCGCGGCGGGATCGTCGGCGCGGAAAATGGCGTCCGTATTGGTCACAAAGACCGGGGCCTCGCCCAGCAGGGGCCGCGCGCGGACCAGCCCGCCGCCGGTTTCCAGCACGCCGTCTCGCTCGTCGGAAATATCGACGGCCGGCGCGGCGGTCCGCTGCGCCAGATGCGCTTCGATCTTGTCCGCGAAGTGGTGGACATTGACCACGGCGCGCTCGACGCCGTTATCGGCCATGCGGTCCAGTGCGTAATCGATCAACGCCTTGCCCTGCACGGTGATCAGCGGCTTGGCCGTGGTCTCGGTCAAGGGCAGCATCCGGCGGCCCATGCCGGCGGCCAGCACCATGGCGCGCGTCACCTTCATGCAATCAGCTCCCGCGCGTGGCGCTCCATCCATTGCCGCACCGGGGTCAGCGCCTCATGCGCCATGTCGCGGCGGAAATAGGCCTCAACCCGCGGCAGGAAGTCCAGATAGCGCGGTTTGCCGTCCCGCTGCGTCAGGCGCACGAAAATGCCCAGGATCTTGGCGTTGCGCTGCGCGCCCCAGATGGCGTAGGCGCTCTCGAAGCTCTTGCGGTCGGCGATGCCCGCCGCGCTGCAATAGCGGTCCATGATATCGGCCTGCATGGCGGGCGAGACATCGCGCCGCGCGTCCTCGGCCAGCGAAACAAGGTCATAGGCCGGGTGTCCGATCAGCGCGTCCTGAAAGTCCAGCAGGCCGACGCGCGCCGCGCCCTGCCTGTCATCCAGCCACAGCAGGTTCTCCGCGTGATAGTCGCGCAGGGTCAGAACCGACCCGCCCGGCGCTTCGGCCAAGACCTCGCGCCAGGCCGCTTCCCAGCCCCGCCGCGCTTCGGCGTCCAGTTTCGCGCCCTGCCAGGGCAGGTACCAGTCGAACAGAAGGTCGGCTTCCGCGATGGCGGCGATGTCGTCATAGGTCAGAAGCGGCCACGTCTCGCCCTGATATTCCACCGCGTCCGGCGGCTTGCGGTCATGCACCATGGCCAGCGCGTCGGCGGCGGCGTGATACAGTTCGCGCTCGTCCGCGCCCTGCGCCATCTGCCGGGCGAACAGCTTGTCGCCCAGATCCTCCAGCAGCATCAGGCCCCGCGTCAGGTCCGCGGCGTGGATGTGCGGCGCCGACAGGCCCTGTTTTTCCAGATAGTCCGCCAGCCCGGCATAGGCCGCCCCGCGCGGGCCGGCCAGACGCGCCAGCGCGTTATAGCCAAGGTCCTTGCGCGCCTGCAGCCCGGCGTCCGGCGGGCAGGCCGGCGCCTCCGCGCCCGGCGGCGCATCCATTACCACCGCGGTCTCAGCCCCGCGCGTCAGGCGCAGATAACGCCGCGTCGAGGCGTCGCCGGCCAGCGGGCCGATTTCCGCATCGCCCCAGCCCGCCTCCGCCACGAAGGCGGCGATCGCCGCATCCCGTTCAGATCTGTTCAAGTCGTCCTACCCAGAATTCCCCGTGCGCGGTCAGAGCCGCGCGGCGTCCTCCGCCTTCGGCGAAGGAAAGCCTCACGTCAAGACGCCGCTCCGGCAGGCGGGGTCCCAGACGCTCCGGCCATTCGACCAGACAGGCCGCGTCCTCGAACGCATCCTCCAGCCCCAGCTCGTCCAGCTCGTCTTCATGCTCGATCCGGTAGAGATCGGCGTGCCACAGCTCGAACCCCGGCGTCTCATAGGTCTGGACCAGCGTGAAAGTGGGGCTGGGAACCTCCACCTGACCCAGCAGGGCGCGCACCGCGCCCCGCGCCAGCGTGGTCTTCCCCGCGCCCAGATCGCCGGTCAGCGTGACCGCCGCGCCGGGCGCAAGGCACGCGGCGATGGCCGCGCCCAGCGCCTCGGTCGCCTGTTCATCCGCCAGTTCAATGGTCTTTTCCGCTGATTCCATACAGCGCATTAGAGCGCGTGCGCGGCGTAAATGCGACGGGCGGCTTGCATGGGCGCGCAGGCCCGACTATCGACATCGGCCCGCACCCACCCATCTATTTGCGTGAATATGGTCAAGATCATCTATATCGAGTGCGACGGCGAACGCCACGAAGTCGACGCCCAGCCCGGAATGTCGGTCATGGAAGCCGCCATCCGCAACCTGGTGCCCGGCATCGACGCCGATTGCGGCGGCGCGTGCGCCTGCGCCACCTGCCACGTCTATGTGGAGCCGGAATGGCGCGAAAAGGTCGGCGCGGCGGAGGCGATGGAGCAGTCCATGCTGGATTTCGCCGAGGAGGTTCAGGAGAACTCCCGCCTGTCCTGCCAGATCCCGGTGACCGACGATCTGGACGGCCTGACCGTCAAGCTGCCCCGCACGCAGGGCTAGTTTTTTTCCAAAAATCGAAGAACCTTTCGGCGTGTCGCGGCGTTTCTCTGGCTTCCGCGGGGCGCAAATGTCTCCGCGTATGGAAGGAGACTGCCATGAAAGCCCATCTTTACGCCGCCTCGGTCCTGTCAATTCTGGCGCTGGCCGCCTGCGGCAATGATAACGAGTCCGGCATCAGCGACATGAGCGAGATGGACGACAGCGCCGCCGGGGATGCTGCTTCCAACACCGATTCCAGCGCCGAAATGTCCGGCGACGCCATGACGGCGGAAGAGCCCGCTTCCGCGCCGGCCTCCATGCAGGCTTCCGGCGTCAATGAATCCGATCCGGCCACGCGCTTTGCCGGCATCTGCACCAGCCTTCTGGACCAGACCGCCGATGCGTGCACCTGCATCTATGACCGGCTGGAGACCGACCAGACCGCCTATCTGACCGCCTCCTATACCGGCGACACGGAAGGCGCGGCCGCCATGGCGGTCGATTATGAAGGCGACATGCACGCCGACACGCTGGACGCCTTTGAAGACGCGCGGCAATCCTGCGCGTCCTGAGACCCGCATCCGGCATGACTGGCGCCCGCGCCGCCCCTGAGGCATGGTCGCGGGCGTCATGACTGTTCGCATCGATATTGTTTCCGACGTTGTCTGCCCGTGGTGCTGGCTGGGCAAGAAGCGGCTTGAGGCCGCGCTTGAGCAAAGCGGCGAGACCGCCGAAATCACCTGGCGGCCCTATGAGCTAGACCCGGCGGTTCCGGAGGCCGGGACCGCCTACAAGGATTATATGCGCGCCAAGTTCGGCGATGGCCCGGACGACCGCTTCACCCGGATGCGCGAGCATCTGGAGGCCGCCGCCCCGGACGCGGGCATCAATTTCCGCTTCTCCGAACTGACCGTCCGCCCCTCCACCCTCAACGCTCACCGGCTGATCCGCTGGGCGCAGGGTCAGAAAAAGGGCGACGCGGTCGTGGAGGCGCTGTTCCGCGCCTATTTCGACGAACTGCGCGATATTGGCGATCTGGCGGTGCTCAGCGAAATCGCGGGCGAATCCGGGCTCGATTCCAAAATCGTCGCGGATTTGCTGGCCACTGATCGCGACAAGAGCGAGGTGCGGGCGGAGGAAAACTATTTCCGCAGCCTGGGCGTTTCCGGCGTGCCGACCTTCATATTCGAGGGCCAGTACGGCGTCAGCGGCGCGCAGGAGCCTGAAACCCTCATCGGGATTATCGAAAAGGCCCGCAAGGCCGCTTGAGCCCCGGCCCGCGCCGCCCGTAAAATCCGTTTAACCCGTTCACGCCCGCAAGAGGCCGTTGCTTATGTTGACCCGATCCATCCTCGCCCTGTCCGCCGCGCTGGCGCTGGC
>NZ_JACESD010000006.1:0-87845 GCF_013911995.1 Euryhalocaulis sp. | reverse complement strand
CCATTGACCGCAGCCGATTGAAGGCGTTGCGGCGAGGAACGATAGCGCCGCAGGCAATATTTCCCGTCAATGTTGAACAGGTGGAAATCGCCGTCCGCCAGTTGCCCCGGGGTTGCGTCCAGAATAGCGATGGACCCTTCCGGAAATACAGACGATACGGCGGGGTCGTGAACGGTGAGGGCGTAGCAATCTTCTGCACGCGTCGACACGGCAAAATAGTCCCGCGGTTCCTGGCGGGTCGGCTCGAACCCGTTATCGGCCGCCGGCCAGTCGAAAAGCGGCGCGTGGCGGATGGGCAGCGACAGGAAAGAGCCGGCGGAATGGCCATTGCGTCCGCCGCCGCCATTCATCAGCCAGAATGGCTCAACGCCCAGGATTTTGGCGACCCGGTCCAGCGTCGCGGTGCGCGGCGCATGGCTGTCCTGTTCCCAGTTCGCGATGGTCGGCTGGCTCACCTTGACGCGCGTGGCCAGTTCGGATTGCGAAAGGCCCTGACGCATGCGCGCGCGCCTTATCCTTTGCCCGATTGTTTCGCTCTGTATCATGGTCCCGTCCCGCTTTCTCAGGATCGAATATCAAAATATTTCCTATATCGCAAATATTGGCCACATATTTGCCGTATTCTGATTGCCGGACCCGCCCTCCCGTTTTGGTTGAAACTCCGATGGCTTGAAACTGCCAAATTCGTTTTGAAATCAGGGAAAAAGTGACTTTCATAAGGGGTGGAGAGTGCGTCCGCTTGTCGCAGTCGGACGCTGTCATGCTTTCGTTTTATAAGATCATCCTATATAGGAAACTCAATCACGGAACGTCGGGGGCCGAGGGGCGTTGATAGAACACGCTCTAAGCGGCCCTTTTTTTACGCAGAAAGACGCAGGAGAAGGTCATGAACGATCATTGCACGGAAGAAGGCGCACGCCGTCTCAAACAACGTATTGAACAATATTGGGAAGAACGCGGCTACGATGTCTCTATTGACCTCGTGGAGGCGGGCTTCATGCCGGCCATGCGTTCGGCCCGCACCGATGTGCGCTCGAACATGGTGAACGGTCTGCCCCGCAAGGCCGCGAACAATAACGAGGACCCGCGCGGCGTCATCCGCCGGTCCGCGTAAAGCTTACAGAAGCGACTCGATCGCTTCGGGCAGGGCGTCGAAACGGTCCAGCACCCGATCGGCTCCCAGCTTTTCTGGCTCGGTATCGGTATATCCGTAAGACATGACGATGGCGGCGGCCCCCGCATTGCGCGCCGCTTCGACGTCAACGCTACTGTCGCCGACCATGATCATATTTGACGCATCTGGCCCGGCTGCCGCTCTTAGATGAGCGGGGTCGGGCTTTTTGTTCGGGGCGGCGTCTGCCCCGACGATCCGCTCAAACCGGTCCGCCAGCGCCAGCCGCTCCAACAGCAACACCGCCAGAGCGTTGGGCTTGTTCGTGGCGACCGAAAGCCTCGCGCCGCGCCGCGCCAGCAAGTCCAGGGTCGGCTCCACGCCCTCAAAAGGACGGGCGAACCGGTCGATATTGCCGCCGTAAATCTCGATGAATTTCGCCGTGAGGGTTTCCAGCGCCTCGTCAGACAGGGTGAACCCCTGTTCCTCGTGCGCGCGGATGATCAATCGCCGGGCGCCGTGCCCGACCATGTGCCGGACCGTTTCCAACGGAACCGGCGCCAGTCCTTCCGGCTCGATGGTCCGGTTCAACGCGGCCACCAGGTCCGGCGCAGTGTCGACCAGCGTCCCGTCCAGATCGAAGATCAGGCTTGTCTTGTGCAAAAGGTCTGTCATCTGCGGCGGATTTCTCCTCATTGCCCCGTGCGCGGTTCCACGCTTTTGGCTAAGAACGGCGTTGATTCCTAGCCCTTCGCCGGAGGATTCATGAGCCGATCCCGCGCTGCCGTCATACTCGCTGCTGGTCACGGAACCCGTATGCGGTCCGAAACCTCCAAGGTGCTTCATTCCGTCGGCGGCCGGCCGATGCTGGACTGGGCGATTGATCTGGCCCGTTCCAGCGGATGCGAGCGCATCGCGGTGGTCTATGGCGCGCACGCCCCGCAAGTCGGCGAACGCGCCCTGAAACTTGGCTGCGTCACGGCGGTTCAGGAGCCGCCGCAGGGCACGGGGCACGCCGTCCTTTGCGCGAAGGATGCGATGGCCGGTTTCGATGGCGACATCGCTGTCCTCTACGCCGATACCCCGCTGATCAGCGCCGAAACCGTGGAACGCGCCTATGAGGCGATCACCGGCGAAGCCGATATCGTTGCGCTGGGGTTTGAACCGGATGATCCCGGGGCCTATGGCCGGTTGATCCTGAACGAGACCGGAGGGCTGGAGCGGATCGTCGAAGCCAAGGACGCCAGCACGGACGAGCTTTCCGTCCGTCTCTGCAATTCCGGCGTGATGGCCGCGGACGCCAGCCTGATGTTCGATCTCCTGGGCGAGGTCGGCAACGACAACGCCAAGGGCGAATATTATCTCACCGATATTGTCGGCATCGCCCGTGAACGCGGCCTCAAGGCGGCGGCGGTCAGCGGCGCGGCCGATGAATTTCTCGGCGTCAATTCACGTATCGATCTGGCGGCGGCGGAGTCGGCGTTCCAGTCCCGCATGCGGCTGGACGCAATGGCGCGCGGCGTCACCCTGACCGCGCCGGAAACCGTTTTCTTTTCCCATGACACGCAGATCGACAACGACGTGACGGTGGAGCCGCATGTCGTTTTCGGCCCTGGCGTTAAAATCGGCCGCGGCGCCGCCATTCGCGCGTTCTCTCATCTGGAGGACGCGCGCGTGGGCGAGGGCGCTCAAATCGGCCCCTATGCGCGTTTGCGGCCGGGGGCCGACATCGGCGCCGGGGCGCGCGTGGGCAATTTTGTCGAGGTGAAGAAGGCCACCCTTGGCGACGGCGCCAAGGTGAACCATCTGACCTATATCGGAGACGCCGATATCGGCGCCGGCGCGAATATCGGGGCTGGAACCATCACCTGCAATTATGACGGTTTCGGCAAATATAGAACGGTGATAGGCGAGAACGCCTTTATCGGCTCGAACAGCGCCCTGGTGGCGCCAATCAATATCGGATCTGGCTCTTACGTCGGATCGGGATCCGTGGTGACGAAGGACGTGCCGGAAGACGCCCTGGCGGTCGGCCGGGCGCGGCAATCGAACAAGGAAGGCTGGGCAAAGCGCTTCCGCGACAAGAAGACGAGGGACAAGGAATGAGCTTGGCGGATCGCATCAAGGACAAGAGCCTGTTTCGGGAAGAGGCGCTGATCGGCGGTGAATGGGTCGGCGGCGAGGGCGGCAAGACCTTCGCGGTGACCAACCCGGCCAATGGCCAGACCATCGCCAATATCGCCGATGTCGGAGAGAAGGGCGCGCTGGAGGCCGTAAGCGCGGCGACAGAGGCGTTTGAGCGCTGGAAGAAAACGCGCGCCAATGACCGCGCCGCGATCCTGCGCAAATGGTATGACCTGATCCTCGCCAATCAGGATGATCTGGCGAGCCTCATCACCGCCGAGATGGGCAAGCCGTTCGCGCAGGCGAAGGGCGAGGTGGTCTATGCGGCGGATTTTGTCGAATGGTATGCCGAGGAAGCCAAGCGCAGCCACGGTGAAACCCTGTCTTCCCCGTGGCCGGACGCGCGCGTCATGACGCTGCAGCAGCCGATCGGCGTTGTCGCGGCGATTACGCCGTGGAATTTCCCCGCCGGCATGATCACCCGCAAGGTTGCGCCAGCTCTGGCGGCGGGCTGTTGCGCCGTGGTGAAGCCGGCGCCGGAAACCCCGCTGACCGCGCTGGCGCTTGCCAAGCTGGCCGAAGACGCCGGTCTGCCGCCGGGCGTGATGAACGTGGTAACGGGCGAAGCGGCCAATATCGGGCCGGTGCTGACGGGCGATCCACGCATCCGCATGCTCGGCTTCACCGGTTCGACGGAGATCGGCAAACTGCTGATGCGCCAGTCCGCCGACACGGTGAAGAAGGTGGCGCTGGAGCTGGGTGGAAACGCCCCCTTCATCGTCATGGACGACGCCGATCTGGAATCGGCCGCCGCCGGCGCCATTCTCGCCAAGTATCGCGTGTCCGGTCAGGTCTGCGTGGCCGCAAACCGCCTGCTGGTGCAGCGCGGCGTGGCCGACAAGTTTGTCGAGGTCCTGAAAGCCAAGGTCGAGGCCATCAAGGTTGGCGACGGGTTCGAGGACGGCATCGATATGGGCCCGCTGGTGCATGAGGAAGCGGTTGGCCGGGTCGAAGGTCTGGTCCGCGAAGCCTCTGACGCCGGAGCCAGCATCGCGGCGGGCGGCGCGCGGCTGGACCGGGAAGGGGCCTTTTTCGCGCCGACCCTGATCGACAACGCAACGCCTGACATGTCCATCGTGAAGAACGAGATTTTCGGCCCCGTGCTCAGCGTCATGCGCTTCGATGACGAGGAAGAGGCGATCCGCATCGCCAACGATACGCCCTACGGTCTGGCGGGCTATATCTATACGCGCGATGTCGGGCGGGTTCACCGTCTGGCCGAGGCGCTGGAATATGGCATGGTCGGCGTGAACGCGCCGCTCGTCGGGTCTTCCTCCACGCCGTTCGGCGGCGTGAAACAATCCGGCATCGGCCGCGAAGGCGGCCGCTGGGGCATGGAAGAGTTTCAGGAAACCAAGCTGATAGTACTGGGCGGGATTGGTTCGTGAGCCGCGATCAACAGAAACATAACGCCGCGCTGGCGGCTCTGGATTTCGTCGACGACAACATGATCATCGGCTTGGGCTCCGGCTCGACGGCGGAGATCCTGATTGACCTGATTGGCGAGCGCGTCGCGGAAGGCCTGCATATCGCCGGCATCCCGACATCCGAGCGGACCCGCCGCTGCGCGGAGCGCGCCGGTATCGACATCATCCCGGTCGAGCATGCCGACCGCGTCGACCTCACCATTGACGGCGCGGACGAGGTCGACCCGAATTTTCGTCTGATGAAGGGCGGCGGCGGCTGCCTGTTGCGCGAGAAGATCGTCGCGCACGCCTCTGACGTGATGGTGGTGATTATCGACGAGTCGAAAATGGTCGAGCAGCTGGGCGCGTTTCCGCTGCCTGTGGAAGTCGACCGGTTCGGGTTCACCATTACGGCGAAGAAGGTGTTCGACGCCCTGCGCGATTCCGGTTGCAAGGGCGCCGATGTGTCTTTGCGCGAGCGGTCCGGTCCGCGCGACCCGTTCGTTTCCGACGGCGGGCATTTCATTCTGGACTGTCAGTGCAAATCGATTCCCGATCCGGAATTGACCGCCCGAATGCTCACCTCGATTCCGGGCGTGGTCGAGCACGGCATGTTCCTCGACATCGCGCGCTTCATTGTCGTTGGCGGCGATGAATCGGCGGAGATCATCGAGCGGCAATAGCTAGCCGCAACGCTCCAGCACGGTTTTTGCCCGGAAATCGACCTCCATCCGGTCTTCGCCCAGCGGCGTCAGCGTGAAGCCGTAATCGGGCTGCGCCGCGCCTTCCGCCATGCAGTTTTCCGTCAGCAGATTGATCTGACCCGGGCCGTTGCGGATTTCGGCAATGTCACAGGCCATCTCGCCGGCCGTATAGACATGGCCAACGGCGAACTCCCATGTCATCGGCGTTCCGCAATCGCCCGCCGCCGCCCATTCCCCGGTGTAGTCGGCGGCATAGTCGGTGAATTCCGGCGCGTCAGCCGGCGGCGTTTCAATCGCATCAGGGGCGTCGCCTCGCAAATCGCCTGAAGCGGGAGCCTCGGCGCTTTCCTGATCTCCCGCCTCCATCTGGCAGGCGGCAAGGACTAAAACAGTCAGCAGAGCGAATGACTTGGTCATCATGGCGTGTCTCCAGGGTTGGATAGGTCGGGGCGCGGGGTTATCTCCCGTCTGGCGATTTTTCCGGTCTGGCCGGGACAGACATAGATTAAGGGCGGACATTTCATGAGTGACTATGATTACGATCTTTTTGTGATCGGGGCCGGTTCCGGCGGCGTCCGCGCCGCGCGCGTCGCCGCCATGGCGGGCGGCCGCGTGGCGATTGCGGAGGAAGACCGGATCGGCGGCACCTGCGTGATCCGCGGCTGCGTGCCCAAGAAATTCATGGTCTATGCCAGCGAATTCAAACAGCATTTCGAAGACGCCAAGGGCTATGGCTGGTCTTTCCCCGAGCCCCCGAAATTCGAGATGACGCCCTTCATGAACGCCCTCCATGCCGAGGTGGACCGTCTATCCGGCATCTATCGCCGCAATCTGGATAATTCGGGCGTGGATGTGATCGAGGACCGGGCGGAGTTGAAGGACCGGCACACGATCCATCTCGTGAACGAAGACCGCACCGTCACCGCGGAGAAGATTCTTGTCGCCGTCGGCGGGTGGCCCGTGAGGCCGGATATTGAGGGCGCGGATCTCGGCATCGTCTCCAATGACGTTTTCCATCTGGACAAGGTCCCTGAGCATATCGTGATCGTCGGGGGCGGGTATATCGCCTGTGAATTTGCCGATATCTTCCGCGGCCTGGGTTCCGAGGTTTGTCTGGTCTATCGCCGCGATGTCGTCCTGCGCGGTTTTGATGACGATATTCGCACCCATGTCACCGAAGGCATGAAGCGGAACGGCGTCCGGATCATCACCCACGCCAACGTGGATTCTCTCAAGAAAACCGGCGATGGCCGCATACGGGTCAATGTGTCGGACGATTCGGAAATCGAGGCCGATCAGGTTCTGTTCGCCATCGGACGCAAGCCGAAAACGGAAACGCTGGGGCTGGAGAGCGCAGGCGTGGATCTGGATGAAACGGGCGCGATCAAGGTCGACGAATATTCAAAATCCAATGTCGATAATATCTGGGCCGTGGGCGACGTGACCAACCGGATGAATTTGACGCCGGTCGCGATTCGCGAAGGCCAGGCCTTCGCGGAAACCGAATTCAATGAAAGCCCGATGACCTTCGATCACGACAAGATCGCGACGGGCGTTTTCACGCAACCGCCCGTGGGGACTGTAGGGCTTAGCGAGGCGGAGGCCCGCAAGCAGTTCAAGGTCGATGTTTACAAGGCGCGCTTCTTCCCGATGAAGGAGATGCTGACTGGCGATTCTCACCGCATGATGATGAAGCTGATCGTGCGGCAAGAGGACCAGGTGGTGGTCGGTTGTCATATCGTGGGGCCGGACGCGCCGGAAGTTATTCAGGCTGTGGGTATTGCCGTGAAAGCGGGCCTTACAAAGAAAGACTTCGACAGGACGTGCGCTGTCCATCCGACTGCTACTGAAGAGCTGGTTACAATGAAAGAAAAATTCAACCCGGTCGGCATTAATACAAGTTGATATTTAGTTTAATTACACGCGTTTTCCAAAATCAGGAATTTGCTATTCCCGACGACTGCTATTGACCGTCAAGATGCTGCATCCGATGGTGGCGGCTATGGTTGTTAGGGAGTTAGTAAGGCCAACAGCATAAACCTGAATCATACCTCACCTTGCGCATTAAGGCGTGAGCAAATTTGAACGAAAAGTCGCGGACGGCGCGCCGAAAAGAATGTCCACGGGTTGGAATGGGTAAAACAGACCGGAACCTCCGAGTTCTCGTTGTCGAGGATAATCTGATTAACCAGATCGTGATGGAGGGGCTCCTGAAGACCTTCGGTCATGACGCTGTGCTGGTCGATAACGGCCGTGAGGCTGTGCAGCTTTCCTCCGATAGCGCTTTCGATCTGATTCTGATGGACCTCCACATGCCCGAAATGGACGGGTATGAGACCACCGAGGAAATCCGTAACCGCGAATCGAACGGTCAGACGCCGATCATCGCCGTCACCGCGGACGCGCTGTCCGGCACCAAGGAACGTTGTTTCGAGGCCGGCATGGACGGTTATGTCACAAAGCCTGTGGACCCGGACCGGCTGGTCGCTGAAATCCTTCGTCTCACATCCGCCTGATCGTGAGGCTTCACAAGCGCGCGGGGAGTTGCTAACTCCCCCGCTCTTCGCAACGAAATGTGCGGTCGTGGCGGAACTGGTAGACGCGCAGCGTTGAGGGCGCTGTGGCCGAGAGGCCGTGGAGGTTCGATTCCTCTCGACCGCACCATTCTTTCTCAGACATAGCCGTGAATCACGCTGAACCGGCGCTCGCCAAGCGGGCGTCGAGGTTTTAAATCTGGTCTCGACCGGACAGGCCCTGGAAGAGCGGAGACACGGCGTGAGCGACACCCTGATCGAGCCCGAAGACGAATCCGCCGAGCTCTCTCAGGCGGATGTCGATGCGGACGACGTGGCCCGCATCGCCCAGGCTGTCGATCTCAGTGATCCGGACCTTCTGACGTCCATTCTGCTCGAACGGCACCCCGCCGATATTGCCGACCTGTTCGAGCAGCTGGCGAATGAACAGCTGCGCGCGGTCGTGCGCCTGATCCCGCGCGAAATCACCGGCGACATCCTCACGGAGCTGGAAGACGACAGCCGCGAGCTGGTTCTCGACGAACTTCATCCGGTTGAAGTTGCGCGCGCCATTCTCGACCTCGAGACCGATGACGCCATCGAAGTTGTCGAGGACATGGAGGAGGAGGCCCGGGCCGAAGTTCTGGCGGCTGTTCCCGCGCGGGACCGCAAAATCCTCGAGCAAAGCCTGGCCTTTGACGAAGAGACCGCCGGCCGCCTCATGCAGCGGGAGTTCGTGGCGGCGCCGGAATTCTGGACCGTCGGGGACGCAATTGATCACATGCGCGCGGCGGGTGATGATCTGCCGGAGCTGTTTTTCGAAATCTATGTCGTCTCGCCGGATTTCAAGCCGGTGGGGGAAGTCCCGGTCTCGCACCTCATGCGTTCGCCCCGCGACACCAGTCTCAGCGACATCATGCTTGCGCCGCGCGCCCTGATCCGCCCCGAAATGGATCAGGAAGAGGCTGCCTATCTGTTCGAGAAATACCACCTCATTTCGGCGCCGGTGGTCGATGAATCCGGCCGTCTTTCCGGGATGATCACGGTCGATGACATGGTCGATGTCATCCAGGAGGAGAACAAGGAAGACATGCTGGCCCTGGCCGGCGTGACCGAAGCCGGCCTCTCCGACACGGTCCTGTCCTCTGTCCGCGCGCGGGCGCCCTGGCTGTTCGTGAACCTCCTGACGGCGGTCGCAGCCTCCGCCGTGATCGCGCTGTTCGAGGCGGCGATTGCGCAGCTGGTCGCGCTGGCCGTGCTGATGCCGATTGTCGCCTCGATGGGCGGCAACGCCGGCACTCAGTCGCTGGCCGTGGCCGTGCGCGCTCTGGCTTCCCGCGACCTGACCTCCGCCAATGCCCGCCGCATCATCGTGCGGGAGATGCTGACCGGCGTCGTCAATGGTCTCATTTTCGCCGTCGTAATGGCCATCGTGGCCGCAGTCTGGTTTGGCCGCGCCGATCTGGGCCTTGTCATCGCCATTGCGATGGTCGTGAATTTGGCCAGCGCCGGCCTGTCGGGCATTGTTATACCGCTGGCCCTGAAACGGTTTGGCGCCGACCCGGCCGTCGCATCGTCGGTTTTCGTGACCACGGTGACCGATATGGTCGGCTTTTTCGTGTTTCTTGGACTCGCAGCCTGGATGCTCCTGTAATGATTTCGACTCTTGTCTCGCTTGGCGCTGTCGTGATGGCGCAATCGCCTGATGCGGCCGCGTCCAGCGACTGGCGCGCCGCCGCTTCGCTGGAATCACCGCGGGCGGGCGTCACCGCCACCGTCTCCGACGACCTGATCTATGCCGCGGGCGGCTCCGGCCTTCTCGCGCCGATCGAAGACTTCGATGAATACAACCCCGCCGCCGATTCCTGGCGCGGGCTGCAGCCCCTGCCCATGGCTCTGGAGCGCATGGGTCTGGCGGCGCTGGACGGGCGAATCTATGTGGCTGGCGGTTACACCAAAGATTCTCCGACCGACCCCATCGACGATGTCTGGATCTATGATCCGTCCGAAGAAACATGGACGGATTCCCCGGCCATGCCCGCGGCGCGCGCCAATTTCACGCTGGTCGAAACCGGCGGCAAGCTCTACGCGGTCGGCGGCTCGGGCGCGGGCGCGGGCGTGGTCAGCGTGTATGACCCGGCGAAGAATGGCTGGCGCGAGGCTGGCGAGGAGCCCGTCGCCGATCGCCGCGGCGCGGCTGCCGTGGCCCTCAATGGCGACATCTATGTCATTGGCGGCGTCGGTGAGTCCGGCGGCCTGTCGCGCGTCGACATTTTCGATGCGGAAAACGAGACATGGCGCGAAGGCCCGGCCCTTCCGGGAGCGCGCTATGGACACGCCGCGGCGATTGTCGGCGGCCGCATACATGTCGCCGGCGGGCGCGCGTCCTCGGACGCCACGCTGAGGGATCATCTCATCCTGGACGCCGCGACGGGACAGTGGGCGGAAGGCGCGCCGCTTCCCACGCCCCGCTCCGCGGCGGCCGGGGCCGCGCATGACGGCGAGTTCTATGTCATTGGCGGCGGCGCGGGCGGCGGATTCTTCGCGCCGTTCACCGCCATCGACTCCGTGGACGTGTTCAGAAGCGGCGACTGATACGCCTCGCGGCGCGTGAGTTGCAGAGACCGGTTCGAACAAGAAACCGAACCGTGCCGTTTTAGGACATGCAATGACGCCGCGTTTGCGCACATCACCCAAGGGCCGCCAGCTTATCATGGCCTTCGAAGGCTTCCGCGAGGTCGCCGCGCCGCTGGATGAAGGCGGCTGGGTGGTCGGCTATGGCCACGTCAAAAGCGCGCGTGAGGGCGCCCGCGTCACCCGCGACGATGCGCAAAAGCTGCTGATCTACGATCTTCAGCCGGTCGAGGACGCCATTACCGAACACGTCTTCGCGCCCCTGACCCAGAATGAGTTCGATGCGCTCGCCTCGCTGGCCTTCAATATCGGCCCGAAGCGGTTCCTGCGCTCCGACGTGCTGCTCAATATCAATGAAGGACGGCCCATAGACGCCGCCGAGGCGTTCGACGACTGGCGCATGACGGAGTTTGACGGCCGGGTCGTCGTCGTGGATGCGCTGGCGCGCCGACGCGCTGCGGAGAAGGCGCTCTTCCTGACACCTGAAGAAGGCTATGTCGTCGCGCCGACGCCCCAGGTCCGCGTGGCCAGCGCCAATCCCGGCGGCTCGCGCGGCAGCGAAGCGGTCAGCGTCAGCGTCGATCTGCAAAGCGGCTCCAGCGCCCCGGAATTCGCGCCGCTGTCGCCCGCGCTTGAACAGCCGGAGGCCGCGCCTGAACCCGCGCCGGCCATGAAAGAGGGCGGGGCCCAGCCGCTTGAGGTGCATGTGGGGACCTTCGCGGACATGCCCGCCCCGGCCGCCGCTTCGCCTGAACCTGTAGAAGCGGAACCCGCGCCGGACCGGGATGCCGAAGAGCCGGAAATGCTCGAATTCGATATCGCCATGCCGGAGCCGCAGGCGGCGCCCGAAGACGAGGCAGAGGCGCCGGACAGGGTTGAAGACGCCGCTGCGGAGCCAGAGGCGGAAAAGCCCGCCGGCCCGCCCGCGCCGGAACCGGTCGAGGACGTGATAGCCCGCATCGCCCGGGGCATGGACGAGGAAGCCGAAGAAGATATCGCCAGCTTCGACGATGACGGCGAAGAGGGTGAGCACACAGAGAATTTCAGACCTTACGGAACGGCGAAAGCCACGGCCCTATCGGGGGATAACGGGCCTGTGGCTTCAGCCGGGCCGGTGACGGGCGACGCGCCCGAGCCGCCCAGCGAGGAAGAGCTCTGGATATCCGAGGAGAAATCGGAGATCGAGAGATGGCGGGACCTCGCTGCGACGACGGAATCGGATGACGAGGGATCCAGCGCGCTCTGGTATGCGCTGTTCCTTGTCATTGGCGTCGGCCTCACCGGCTTCGGGCTTTTCGACTCCTATCTGCGCTGGAGCGGCGGGCGGGAGACTGCGCTCTACGGCCCGCTGATTGCCGCGGTGGGGGCGGTCGTGATGATCGGGTCGATGTGGTTTCTGGTGCGGCAGCTCGTCCGCGAGCGAACGTAGCTGGCGGCTAGGCAGGACTTCAAAGCGCGTGGTAAGACCCGCGCATGATTTCAAATTCCTATCCCGTTCTGAACTTCGACCTCGGCGACACCGCCGAGATGATTCGCGACACCGTGCAGAGCTTCGCCTCTGACAAGATCGCGCCCATCGCCGCAGAGATCGACGAAACCAACAAGTTTCCCAAGCATCTCTGGCCTCAGCTGGGCGAGCTGGGCCTTCTTGGCATCACCGTGGAGGAGGAGCTGGGCGGCACCGGCCTTGGCTATCTCGAACACGTGATCGCGATGGAGGAAATCTCCCGCGCCTCGGCGTCGGTGGGCCTTTCCTACGGCGCGCACTCCAATCTCTGCGTCAACCAGATCCGCCGCTGGGGCAATGACGAGCAGAAGCAGAAATACCTGCCGGGCCTCATCTCGGGCGAGCATGTCGGCTCCCTGGCGATGAGCGAGCCGGGCGCCGGGTCCGATGTCGTCTCCATGAAGACGCGCGCGGTGAAGAAGGGCGATCATTACGTCCTGAACGGCAACAAGATGTGGATCACCAACGCCCCGGAAGCCGAGACGCTGGTCGTCTACGCCAAGACCGACCCCGAGGGCGGATCCAAGGGCATGACGGCCTTCCTGATCGAGAAGGGCATGAAGGGGTTCTCCGTCGCCCAGAAGCTGGACAAGCTGGGCATGCGCGGCTCCGACACCGCAGAGCTGGTGTTCGAGGATTGCGAAGTGCCGGAAGAGAACGTCATGGGCCCGGTGGGCGGCGGCGTTCAGGTGCTGATGTCCGGCCTCGATTATGAGCGCGCGGTTCTGGCCGCCGGCCCCATCGGCATCATGCAGGCCTGCCTCGACGTGGTGATCCCGTATGTTCACGAGCGCAAGCAGTTCGGCAAATCGATCGGCGAGTTCCAGCTTATGCAGGGCAAGCTGGCGGACATGTATGTCACGCTGGGCGCGGCGCGGTCCTATATCTACGCCGTGGCACAGGCCTGCGACCGGGGCGAGACCACCCGCAAGGACGCTGCGGGCGCAATCCTGTTCGCCTCGGAAAAGGCCACATGGATGGCCTTGGAAGCGATCCAGTGTCTGGGCGGCAACGGCTATATCAACGAATACCCGACGGGCCGCCTGCTGCGCGACGCCAAGCTCTACGAGATCGGTGCCGGCACGCAGGAAATCCGCCGCTGGCTGATCGGCCGGGAGCTGTTCGGCGAGACCGGGTAGGGCGCCGGCGAGGGGGGCGTAAATGATCAGTATCGTTTCGGCCGCCCTGGCAATGTATGCCGGCCAGGCGCAATCCCTCCAGACCGCGCCTGATTGCTCCCACGACCGCGCCGCCATGCTGGCGATGGATCTGGACGCTTTCGACCAGACTTATGAGTCCGGATGGCGAACGCTGGCCAATATCAAGGGCTGCGAAGCCGCCGCGGCCGACCTGATCGCTGACTGGCGCGCCAGAAATGCGCCGGACAATCCATCCTTGATGCGCTGGCATGAAGGCCAGTTGCGCGCCGCGGCGGGCGATGTCGAAGGCGCTATCCAGTCGATGCGCCTCTCCGCCGCGGAGGAGGAGGCCGCGGGAGACATGGCGGACCTAGCCTATAAGCAGGCGACGATTGCTTTTCTCGAGCGGGACCGGGATTCCCTGACCGATTGGCGCGACAGACTGGCGGCAACGCCCAAGCCTGAAGGATTCGATGAGGCCGCCGACAGGTTTGAAGCGGAATATGGCTGGCGGCCTGTCTGGCCGTCCAATCTGAATGTTGTCGATGGGTTGATCGCCTGCTTCGACCAGCCCTACGCGGTCGCATACACGACAGAATGCCAGCCGGGTTCTGGGCCTTCCGCGGCGGAAGAATAGGCATTCAAAGGGAATGACCCGACGGGTCAGGCGCTAATTCTCTCGCCGTTTTCCTGTCCGGCCAGCGGCGTGTGAGCGATCCGGAAACGGCTCACGGCCCGGCTATTGGTCCATTCCACGATATCCTCGATCCGGATTGCGGTGTCCGGCCACCCTGTCCGCGGATCGACGATGAAAGCCAGCCCGACATTGCGTCCGGCGGACTGGTACAGCGCCTGCCAGACCGTATCGCTTTCCTTGACCGGGAAGGCCAGCAGGGGCGCGCAAGCTTGCGTTTCTTCCTGGCGGTACAGGCTGCGGTCCACATGATCGCGGAAGAAATCATTGCCGTGTTTCATCTGGGCGTAGAGTCGGCGCTTGTCCTCATCCGGCAGCCCGCGCCAATAGGTCAGGAACGTCTTCCGCAGGGCATAGGCAAACAGCCCGATATAATCGCGGCTCTCACGCACGAAGAATATCAGATCGGGTTTGTCTCCCTCGATATGCTCCGCTTCCAGAAAGCGCGTGAACCGGTCTTCAATCGGCAGGCTGGCCATATCGAGGACCAGCACTTTGCGCCGGTAAAATTCACTTTCCCGGATCTCGCGCAGCGCCTTCTCCAGCTTGCTAAGCTCGGCCTGATCGGCGGCCGGCTTGGTCAAAACCTCGTCTGGCGTCCAGGCGGGCAGGGTCTTCAGCACCGGTTTGCTTTTCTTGCTTATGGCGTCGCTCAGCCCGATCGAGGCGACGCTGGAATAATAGCGTATGCCCTCGAGATCGCTCGTCGCGACCCTTTGCAGAACCTCGATTTGCCGTCCGGTGGACTCCAGCAGGACCTGCAGGGTCCGGCCCAGCAGGACCACGATCACGCCGCCGCCAAAGATCAGGCCGAAACCGGCCAGAATCGCAGAAGCGGAAATCAGATATGGCGCGGCGTCTCCCGCCGTATCCAGCAGGCCGGAAAAGACCGGAACGCGGCTTCCATTCCGTATGCTGATTGTGATCAGCATGTGCGCGAAGGGGGCAAGGATCGCCGCCGTAGCCACGCCAATCAGAAGATAGACTTTCCACAGCACGGGCTTCGAATAGGCGTATTCCTGGCCCAGAACGCGCCGCTCCTTCTCCCAGATCGCCAGCCAAGCAGCGATGAAGACAAGAATGATGATGATTACGGCTCCGATCCCGACGCGCAGGAGACTGGATTGCGCGTGCAGCAACGCTGCGGCCGCCAGTGCGAACACGCTGAAAATGGCGCCCGCCAGCATGCTCACAGCCACCCGGCCCCAGACGCGGGCGTCGGTTTTGAAGCGTTTTTTCATCCCACCACCCCGGCGAACCGGTTTATGGTTAATTCAGTGATGCGTAGTTTCCAAGAAAGATGAGTTTAATGCCGTTTTGCAGGCTGTGGATGCATTTAAAGGGACTTGGTCCAAATGATTGAAATACTGGCGCTTGTTCTTCTGATCGGCGGGGAAAGTCAGAGCGGTTACGATACGCTCAAAACCCCTTCCGGGGCTGACCGCACCGCGCTGGCCGACTGCCTGTCCGCGGCCAGGGAGGAGGGCGATGCCTGGCAATCCTGCGCCGGCGTCGTCAGCGATCCCTGCATGGACAAGCCGGAAGGCTACACCACGGTCGGCATGGTTGCGTGTCAGGCGCGGGAGACCGCGTTGTGGGACGGCTATCTCAATGCCTGGTACCGGGACGCCCGCGCCGCCTTGCCGGGAAAGACGGCCGATGATTTGCGGGATGTGCAGCGCTACTGGATCGAATACCGGGACGCCAAATGCGCGCTCCCCTACGCGGTTTTCGAGGGCGGAACCATGGCGCAGCCGGTCGCCGCCGGGTGCATGCTGGAAGAGACTGCCAGCCGCGCTCTGGACCTCGCCGGGATTGTCGAAATGGCTGGCGGAGACGTTGAATTTTAATACGCGAAGAACTCTGGCGAGGCTGACGCGTTAGGTTGGTAACGCCAATTGCGGAGCCATCATGAAAACCAGGTCAATTTGCGCCGCCATAATGCTGGCTTCCGCGTCGTTTCTGGCCGCTTGCGGAAACGACAGTCCTGTCGTCGACGCAGACACGACAGAAGCCGACACGGCTGAACCCGGCGATCCGCGGACAGGCGGCCGCGATGCGCCGGAGCCGGAGTCAGGCGCGGAGTCCGGAAACGGGGAAGGCTAAAAAATTCGATTTCCGGCTTTGCCTCGGCGTTTCACCGCCTATGTTAAAAATACGGATGGCTGACCGCGCTGCGCCATCCATTCCATGCCGGAACGGATCAGGCCCGCGCACTCGACGCATCCGCTGGAAACGGAAGGCCTGATCATGACTTTCAAGACTCTTCTTGGCGCCGGCGCCGCAACCGTCTTTATCGCCGCGGCCGCATTTGCGCAGGACGATGCCCGTTCTGCCGGCGAACAGACCGCTGAGACAGTTGAATCCGCCGATGAAACCACGGACGAAGTGGTGGTTCGCGGCATCCGGATCGAACCGGTTTACTGGGAACGCTACAAACCGGTCCCGCTGGAATATCAGGGTCCGGCCATGCGGTCCGATGGCGAAGTCGAACGCGCCTCGACAGAGGTCGGCGGCGCCTCCTTTGGCCTGGTCGCCGATTACGGCGCACAGCCCGCGGACGCCGCGTCTCCTTCAGACACGATGAGCGTGCTGGATGAGGACAACACCGCGCTTAACGTAACGGTTCGTCCCGCGCCGGAAGGCCAATAGGCTCAAGGCCCGATAATATCGGACATCGGCGATTGCGTGGCGGTCAGGGCTTCCGGCCCTCCGTCCAGATCCCCCAGCACCGCCTTGGCGGTGTCATATCCTTCCTGGACGGCCTGGTCGTAGGACCGCCAGTTGCGGATATCGATATTCTGCAGACCCGGATGGATCAGGACATCCGCCTCGTCGCGGCGAATCATCATCTCGCCTTCCCTTCCGGCCGTGGCGGACCGCAGCAACAGCGAGGCGATGGGCGGCGTATCCCTGAATCCGTGCTGTAGTACCCAGGAGAAGAAATTCGGCGCGTCGACGAAATCGTCCGCGTCGATGGCGTTGGTCCGGCCCACATCCAGCCCGACAATCGGCCCGCGGTGAAAGTTTCGCATCTCGTCGGCGGGGAAATTCTTCATCACCGCGCCATCGACCAGAAGCTGGTCGTCCTGAACCACGGGCGGCAACAGGCCGGGAATGGCGATGGACGCGCGCAGAGCTTTGCGCAGCATGCCCTGCTTGTGGACCATGGGTTCGCCCTTGGTCAGATTGGTGGAGATACAGAAGAAAGGATGCTGCAAATCGGTGATATCGACGTCGCCGAAATGCCGTTTCAGGCGGGCGTCGACTTTCTTGCCCCGTGTCAGGGACACGACCGGAAGAACGTAATCGTCCAGCGGGTTGGTCTCCACGAAGGCCTGTCTTAGGCGGCGGTCCAGCTCCTCGTCGTCCCAGCCCATGGCAACGCCTGCAGCGATGATCGCGCCCATGCTGGTGCCGCCCAGAAAGTCAAAATGAAAGCCGGCCTCCCGCAGCGCCCGGATCGCCCCGACATGGGCGTAGGCGCGCGCCCCGCCGCCGGACAGGACCAGCCCGATCGACTTGCCGCAGGCGGTGCGGGCCAGCGCGTCGACATCGTGGTCATTGCCGATGCGCCAGTGGAAAATCCGCGTCGCCCGCGCCGCATTCATCCATTCTCGCGGCGCGGCCTGTGGCGGCGCGCCCTGCGGGTGGATCAGAACCATGTCGACCAGCCGCAGCCGCGCCAGCGGCGTCATTTCACCCGGCAACAGCGGATCGCTTGGACGCGCGTCGGAGCGTCCCAGCAGCCAGATCCGGTCGGCCTGCCGCAACACGGCGCGGGTCCATGATCCCTCCCGCAGCGGCGCGGCCAGAAGCACCTGATCGTATTTGTCTTCCAGCTGGGCGAGGCGGTCCATATCGCCCGCTTCCTCCCCGTCCATATACGCGACCTTCGAACCGGTGCGCTCCATCGCTTCGGCTAGTTGCAGCCCGTAGGCGCGCAGGTCGATGGAGGGGGAGGAGGAAATAAGGGCGAAGACGCGCGGCGCGGAGCTGCGCGGATTGGCGCGCCGCATCCGGGTAATCATCATGCGCGCCAGATCGCCCATAAGCTCCGGACGCCGCCCGACAATTTCCAAAAATTCGTCTTTCGGCAGCGCAATCAGCTCTGAGTCGCGCAAAGCATAAACCGAAGCGGAATGTGGCTGGTCGGCAAACAGTGCGATTTCGCCGGCCGGTTCTCCGGGCCGGATATGGCCCAGCAGCTCCAGTTGACCGTCGCGTTCCCGGAATGCCCCCACGGAGCCGGAAACCACGAAATACAAGGCATCCGCCGGGTCGCCCTTGTGGAATAGAGGTTGTCCTCCGGGCAGGCTGAACCATCTCGCCTCGCGCCGCACGGCGCGGCGCGCCAGGAAGCCCAGCTTGTCGAGGATCGGAAGGTCGATTGTATCCTTGGGGACCATGTATCCAGAGTGTCCGGCCTTGAACCTTGCCGTCAATCAGTGATCTTGAAGGCTGCGGCGGCTTGCCCAACCGGCCCGGATCGGTGAGGGTCGCCGCAAATTGGATTTCTACAGGTTGAAGACGGTTTTTCCTGACATGTTCAAGTCTCTTCTGATCGCGAACCGGGGCGAAATCGCCCGCCGTATCGCGCGCACCGCGCGCAGCATGGGGGTGCGCGTTATCGCGGTTTATTCCGATGAGGACGCCGATGCGCCGCACGTGCTGGAGGCCGACGAGGCCGTTCGGATCGGTCCCGCCGCGCCGCGCGAAAGCTATCTGAACGTGGAGGTCATTCTGGACGCCGCCCGCCAGACAGGCGCGGAGGCCATCCATCCGGGATACGGGTTCCTGTCGGAAAACGCCGAATTTGCAGAAGCTTGCCAGAAGGCCGGGATCGTCTTCGTGGGGCCGCCGCCCTCCGCTATCCGCGCCATGGGGCGGAAAGACGAAGCCAAGAAAATCATGGACGAGGCCGGGGTGCCGATCACGCCCGGCTATATGGGCGATGACCAGTCCGATGACCGTCTGGCGAAGGAAGCGGAATCAATCGGTTATCCGCTGCTGATCAAGGCGGTCTCCGGCGGCGGCGGCAAGGGGATGCGCCGGGTCAATGAAACGTCGGAATTCCAGCCCGCGCTGGAAGCGGCGCGGCGCGAAGCCTCGTCCGCCTTTGGCGATGACCGCGTGCTGCTGGAGAAGTTCATCGAGAATCCGCGTCATGTGGAAGTGCAGATTTTCGGCGACGGACAAGGAAACGCGATCCATCTGTTCGAGCGCGATTGCTCCCTGCAGCGACGCCATCAGAAAGTGATCGAGGAAGCGCCGGCGCCGGCCATGCCGCAGCATGTGCGCACGGCCATTTGCGCGGCCGCTGTCGATGCCGCCAAGGCGGTGGGTTACGAAAACGCCGGAACCGTTGAATTCATTGCCGATGGCTCCGGCGATCTGCGGGAAGACGGCTTCTGGTTCATGGAGATGAACACCCGTCTGCAGGTGGAGCATCCGGTGACCGAAATGGTCACGGGAATGGACCTTGTAGAGCTGCAATTGCAGGTCGCGGCCGGCGGCTCAGTGCCCCCGCAGGATGAAATCCGCCTCAACGGCCACGCTATGGAAGCACGGCTTTATGCCGAGGACCCCTCCACCGGATTCCTGCCCTCCACGGGCGATCTGGACTGGCTGCGCCTGCCGGAAGCCGACGACGTGCGTGTTGATAGCGGGGTCGAGGAGGGCGGCAAGGTCTCCATCCATTACGACCCGATGATCGCGAAAATCATCGTCCACGGGCCCAATCGCGAGGCGGCCGTTGCCCGCCTGACCGAGGCGGTCGAGGCCGTGGAAGTCCTTGGCGTCAAGACGAATGCTGGCTTCCTGGCGCGCACGCTGCGGCGGCCCGAATTCATGCGCGGCGCGGTGGATACCGGTTTCATCGCCCAGCATATCGACGCGCTCTCCGACACCGCGCGCCAGATCGAGGCGGCGGCCCCCATTGCCGCGGCGCTATCGCTGGATATCCGTGAGGAACGGGCGCTGGGCCGCGCCGTCGCGGCGGGTGAAGATAACTCCCCCTGGTCCAGAATGGACGGTTTCCGGGTCAATCTCCGCCCCCGTCTGGGCGTGTCATTCCTGATCGATGGCGAACGCCGGGAAATCCCTGTCACGGCGAGCGAAGACGGGTATTTCTGGCGTCACGGAGAGGACGAAACCCCGATCTGGATCGACCGTGACGAGGAGTGGTTCGAGGGGCAGGTCGGCGACGAGCCCGTGCAGGGCCGTGTTCTGGAAACGGAAGAAGGCTTGATCCTGCTATATCGCGGCGAATCCCTGCGCTTTGTGTCGCCGCGCGCGAAGGTGGAAGACGCCGCCGAAGCGGAAGGCCAGATCGAGGCGCCGATGCCCGGAAAAGTGCTGGAAGTTCGGGTGAAAGAGGGCGATTCCGTCACCAAGGGGCAAACCCTGGTGATCCTGGAAGCCATGAAGATGGAGCAATCCCTGACCGCGCCGCGCGACGGGGTGGTGGAATCGGTATCGGCGGAGGCCGGAGAACAGGTTTCCGAGGGGCAGATTCTGGTTGCCCTGGCGGAGGAAGCGGAAGAAGCCGCGTAGCGCGCGAACTGGCCCGGCTTTTGCTCTCCTGACAGGCGAAACCTATCAGGAGCTGCTCATGACCGGGTCTTTGTTTCAAACTGCAACGGCGAATTTCTCCGAAACCTTCTCCCGCGCCCCGATTCGGGCCCGGCACAGCCTGCATGAGATACCGCTTTTTGATGACGAAGCGCTGGCCCGGCTGATCGAATCCCACCCGCGCGAGCTGACCGACATCCATGCGCCGCGCGGCGAAAGCCGGGATGCGAAGGATTTTCCGGTTATTGACGTGGAACAGACGTCCGGCGCCGCCTTGCTAAACGAAGTGCGCAACGGCCGTATCTGGATCAATCTGCGCCGGGCAATGAATGAAACGCCCGAATACAAGGCCGTTCTGGACACGATTGTCGCTGAACTGAAGGTCGCCTCGACCAATTTTCAGCCCCGCCAGGTCAGTGCGGGGATACTGATCTCATCCCCCACGGCCAGCGTTCCCTATCATTGTGACAAGACAGACGTGCTGTTGTGGCATGTCCGGGGCCGTAAACGGCTGTTCCTTTACCCGCCGGAAGCGCCGTATCTGGACCCGGTCGAGTATGAAGACCGCATTGTCGATCTGACAAATGACGATCTGCCGTATGATTCCAGGTTCGAGAACGGCGTTCAGACGTTCGATATGGAGCCGGGAGACATGGTGAGCTGGCCGCTCCACAGTCCGCACCGGGTCGAGAATCTGGAAGGCCTGAACGTGTCGGTGACGATGGAATATTCCAGTTGGCGGTCAGCAATCATCAACGGCGCCTATGCCGCAAACGGCGTTTTGCGGCGCCGTTTCGGCCTCAGCCCGTTGAACCCGCAAGAGGCGCCGCGCGCCCTGAACATGGCAAAACTGCTTCTGGCGCGCGCTTTCAGGGCCGCCGGAATGGCCGGAAAGCCGCCCTTGAAGGCCGCGTGAGAGCGTTGACCGGGACGCCGGATTGAATAAACCGGACTCCATGAAAGCGCTTTACAGCCTGTGCCTGCTTTTGCTGGTCCCGCAAGCCGCCCATTCCAACGATATTGCCGCCCTGGAAGCGGCAATTTCCGATGCGGAAGCGCGGCTGGAAGACCATGAATCCACCCGTTTTTCGTTCCGTAAAACCATAGAACAGCCCGATGTGCGGGTGGTTTTGCGTTACGATCCGTCCCAGAAACCGCCCTGGAGCGTGATCGGAGAGGAGACTGACGCAGCCGAAGCCGCGTCCCGGTCCCACAATGAATCGCTTGCCGGCGCGGAAGAACCGCCGGACCGGGACGCGCTGATCACCGATCCGCGCCGCCTCCTGACCGCAGGCGAAACGGACTTTCTTCGGGAGGAAGACGGCGCATGGGTCTATAATTTTGACCTGAAAGAGGGCGTTGAAATGGCCGGCGGCGGCGAGAGAGCGGACATTACCCGCTATCTGGATGGCGAAGTTTTTGTCGACAAGGAGAGCGGCCGGTTGAGCGGCATGCGCTTTTTTGCCCCCGAACCCTTCAAGCCGGCCCCGGTTGCGAAAGTCAAAGAGATGAATGTGCGCATCGATTTCGCGCCGGTTGATGGCGGGGAGGGGCCTCTGGTTTCTGTCCGGGAGGAAACGAAAGTGTCCGGAAGCGCCATGTTCCAGAACTTCTCCGAGCAGAGCACCACGACCTATAGCGGCTTTGAAATGGTAGAAACGGCGCCCGAGTAACGGTTGCAACGCTTTGCATAGGGCGGCCGCGCGCCATATTTTAACGGTGAATCATGGCGCTTCACCTCATCAAACTCTGCGTTGGCGTGGATACGCCGGACCAGCTTGAGCAAATTCGCAAGCGGCGCATGGCCAGTTCCGATGCGCCGCCGGTTCACGTCACGCGCCAGCGGCCGCGCCGGGCGGCTGAAATTCTGGATGGCGGGTCGCTTTACTGGGTCATGAAGGGCGTCGTCATGGCGCGTTCGCCCATCACGGCGCTGGAAGAGGCGGAGCGAAACGGCAAATCCGCTTGCCGTATCGTATTCGCGCCGGAGCTGATCCGTACCGAACCCATGCTGAAACGCCCGTTCCAGGGCTGGCGATATTTGCGTGAAGAAGACGCGCCCCGGGATCTGGAAAGCGCGTCAGGCGGCGATGATCTGCCGCCGGAACTTCGCCGCAAACTGATGGAAATGGGCGCCTGGTGAGTTTTTGACGCCTTGCGGAGCGGTTTGCGGCCCGCCAGAGTGCCGGCCATGAAAAAATCACTCCGCACCGTTTCCGCCTCCGCCCTTTCCGTATTCCTTCTTTGCGCCGCACCGGCCGCGTTCGCCGTTCAGGATGACGCCGCGCCCGCCGCCGAAGCGCAGGAGAAAAGCGAACTGGTCAGTTTTCTGGACCAGGCGTTCGAGGAACAGCTGGCGCTAAGCCCGCAGAGCCAGACCTATCTGGGCCGCACGACAAACTATGGACAGCTGGATGACTATACGGCTGAAGCCGACGCCCGCGCCCTCGCGCTGGCCGAGCAGCAGCTGGCCGAGATGCGGGAGCGTTTTGATCCGGAATCTTTAAGCGAAAGCGACCGTATCTCCTTCGAATTGTTCGAGGACGATGTGCGCCGCCAGCGTATTGGCCAGGAGTGGCGCGATCACGGATTCATCTTCCGCGCCAATGGCGGGCCGACCGGCAGCCTGCCGGTCTTCATGATCAATGCCCATCGCGTGGGCTCGGTTGAGGACGCCGAAGCCTATGTCTCCCGCCTGCGCGAGGTGGAGCGCGTGGGGAACGAGATCGCGGCGGATTTCCGTACCCGCGCCGAGGCGGGCGTCGTGCCGCCGGCCTTTGTGTTCGAGCCAACCATTGCCGACGCCCGCGCCGTCATCACCGGCGCCCCGTTTGGAGAGGGCGAGGACACGCCGCTCTGGGCCGATATCAAGGAAAAGGTCGCCGAGCTGGATGCGGATGAAGAGACGCAACAGCGCCTTCTGGACGAGGCGAAAGCCGCGCTGACCGGAGAATTCCAGGCCGGCTATGACGCCATGATTGCGGCGCTGGAAGAGGTTCAGCCGATGGCCGACAGCAATGACGGCGTCTGGCGGCTGCCGGACGGGAAGGCCTATTACGACGCGCGGGTGGCGCTCTCCACCACGACCGAGCTGACAGCGGACGAGATCCACCAGATCGGACTGGAGCAGATCGACCGCCTGCGCGGCGAGATGGATGCGATCCGGCAGGAAGTCGGCTTTGAGGGCACGCTGAATGAATTCATTCAGTACGTGAAGACCGATGAGAGCTTCAATTACCCGAACACCGAAGCGGGCCGGGAAGAGTATCTGGAGGATGCGCGCGCCTATATCGACCAGATGATGGAAGCCGCGCCGGACTGGTTCGGCCGCCTGCCGAAAGCGCCGCTGGAAGTGCGCGCCGTGGAGGAATGGCGCGAGGCGACGGCCTCTGTCGCTTTCTATAACAGGGCCACGCCGGACGGCTCCCGCCCCGGCATCTTCTATGTGAATCTGGCCGACATGACCGAGGTGCTGAAGCCGCAGGTCGAAGGCATCGCCTATCACGAAGGCGCGCCGGGCCATCATTTCCAGGTCTCCATCGCGCAGGAGCAGGACGGCCTGCCCATGTTCCGTCGGTTCGGCGGATACGGCGCCTATTCCGAAGGCTGGGGCCTGTATTCGGAGCGCCTGGGCAAGGAGATGGGTTTTTATGAAGACCCGTATTCCGATTTCGGGCGGCTGGGCCTGGAAATCTGGCGCGCGGCGCGGCTGGTGACCGATACGGGTCTGCACGCCAAGGAATGGAGCCGTGAAGAGGCCATCGATTATTTCAAGGAAAACACGCTGGTTGCGGACCTTGATATCGTCAAGGAGGTCGAGCGCTACATCACCAATCCGGGGCAGGCGACCAGCTATATGATCGGCCAGCGCAAGATCCTGGATCTTCGCGAGGAAGCGCGGAACGAACTGGGCGATGACTTCGATATCGCCCAGTTCCACGACACGATCCTGAGCCAGGGCGGCCTGCCGCTGAGCGTGCTGGAAGAACAGGTTCGCGGCTGGATTGCGGAAGAGAAAGCCGAAGGCGAAGGGGCGGAATAACGCCCTAGCCGACTGGCCAGTTATCGATCAGCCGGGTCTTGCCAAGGAACGCCGCGGCGAAAATGCGGGAAGGCTCCGTGACAGGGCCGGGGCCTTGCAGGTCAAGACCTTCGCTGCTGCGCGCCTCCAGGTAATCGATACAGTCGAATCCGGCCGCGGCCAGCGCCTGTCTGGCCGCATCCAGCGTCTCGTCCACGCGCGCGCCGCGTGAAAGCGCGCCTGCGGCATTGTTCAGGACGACGTTCAGCTTTCCGGCGGAAAGGCGTTGCGCCTCCGACAAATAGGCGTTGCGGGAGGACATGGCGAGGCCGTCTTCCTCCCGCACAGTGGGGGCGCCGATGATGCGCGCGCCAAGGTCCAGATCGGCGTTGACGCGTTTGATGACCTGAAGCTGCTGGTAGTCCTTCTCGCCGAACACGGCGATGTCCGGGCGGGCCTGCCCCAGAAGCTTGGACACCACCGTCGCCACGCCGTCGAAATGGCCGGGACGGCTGGCCCCGCACAGGCAGTCTGTCAGGCCGGATACCCGGACAGAGGTGGCAAAGCCCTCCGGATACATTTCCCCGACAGCGGGCGCGAAAAGAAGATCGCATCCGGCGCCGGCCAGTTTTGCCGCGTCGCCCGCCTCGTCACGGGGATAGGCGTCCAGATCCTCGCCGGGACCGAACTGGGTCGGGTTGACGAACACCGAGGCGATTACACGGTCGGCTTCGGCTTTTGCCCGCTTCACCAGCGACAAATGGCCTTCATGCAGCGCGCCCATGGTCGGCGTGAAGCCAACGGTCAGGCCGTCGCCGCGCCAGCGTGCGACCTGACGGCGTAAATCTGTGACGGTGCGGACCATGGGAAGTTCTGACATGGCCGCAGACTTAGAGAGGACGCAGCGATTTCGGAAGCTTTTTACGGACAAAAACCGCCGAATCCCGGCATGCTGTGCGAATGAATCGCTTTCACTGGATCATAGCGGGGGCGGCCATTGTTCTTGCGGGCTGTGAATCGGCCCCGGAACAGACGGCCATGGCCAGCGGCCCGGTATCGGATGCGGAGCTGGCGCGGCTGGCCGGAGACGTCGGCGACAAGCTGTCCGGCATCGACGAAGCCGAAGCCGCGCGGCTGCGCCCTTACGAGCTTGAATTGCGGCGCTTGTCCGACCTGCTGGGCGTGCCCGCGCCGCGTTCACGATCCGTGGACGCTTCCACAGATGTGGCGGCCAGCGAGCCGGAGCCCGCGCCGTTCAACCCGCCCGCGCCGCCGGCGCTGGAAGGCGGGCGCAGCGTATTCCATGCGGTGCGGCTGGGCGTTTACCCGAGCCGTCAGGCCGCCGAGGCTGGCTGGCTGGCGCTGGCCATGATTCACGGTCAGGCGCTGTCCGGACGGACGGCGCGGATCGAGGAACAGGAAGACGGATTTATCCTGAAGGCCGGCCCCTTCGCCGACAGCGCCGCCGCGACCGCGGTGTGTGATGAATTGAAAGCGACAGACATGCGCTGCGCGGTCAGCGACTTCACCGGAGAGGATTTCTAGGTATGGAAGACGGGGGCTGGGGCGGCCGCGATACGGCCGACGATGGCGGGTCTGCCCGGACAGAGCGCGCCGGTTCGCCGGACGGGCCGCATCTGCTGGTGGTGGGCAATGAGAAGGGCGGGGCGGGAAAATCCACCCTGGCCGTGCATCTTGCCTTTGCGCTGATGAAGATGGGCCTGACGGTCGGCGTGCTGGATCTGGACGTGCGCCAGCGCTCCACGGACCGGTATCTGGATAACCGCGCGCGCTGGGCGGACCGCTGCGGCGAACCGCTGCCTATGCCGCAGCGCTTTACGCTGTCGGCCTCCAGCGCCCGAAATCTTGACACCGCGGACGCGGAAGAGGCCGAGGCCTGGCAGGGGTTCCGGGACTCCGTGAAGGGGCTGGATATTGTTGTGATCGATACGCCGGGCGGGGTGACGCATTTGTCGAACCTGGCGCATGGCTCTGCCGATACCGTGGTCACGCCGATCAATGATTCCTTTGTCGATTTCGACCTGCTGGGCACGATCAATCCCGCCACCATGAAGGTGGAGCGGCCCAGCCTTTACGGCGAAATGATCTGGGATGCCCGCAAGCGCCGCGCCGCGCGCGACAAGAAGCCCATCGACTGGGTGGTGGTGCGCAACCGCATGTCCATGCTGGACGCGCGCAACAAGCGCCGCGTGGGCGAGGGGCTGAAGGAACTGTCCCAGCGTATCGGGTTCCGCATTGCGCCGGGCGTCTGCGAGCGCGTGATCTATCGCGAGCTGTTTCCGCGCGGGCTGACCCTGCTGGATATGGGACAATTCCCCGATGACACACCGGCCTCTATGAGCCATGTGGCCGCGCGGCAGGAGCTGCGGGATCTGCTGATCGTGCTGAAGCTGCCGGCGCTGGCCGGCGAGGCTTTGCGCTTCTAGCGAGAGAGCCCGCCTACGACTTCGGAGAAATCGGGAAGCAACCGTCGCCGCGCTTGGTCAGATCGGCGCACAGGCTGGCCGCAGCGATCTGCGACAGGCCGGTAAAGCGCGCGCGATACATCGGCTTGTCGCCCGGCGTCGTCTCGACCCGCGTGCTGGCGGCGGTCAGGGCCGCAAAGCTCAGCCCCTCGATTTCCTTGAGTCGCTCGGCGGCCTTGGTTTCAGAGCCGAACGCGCCGACCTGGATTTCCCATTCGCCCTGGAACACCGGCGAGGCCTTGCGTGCAGCAACGGCAATGTCCGCAACTTCCTTGGGTTCGGCGTCGGCCACAGGCGAGGCTTCAACCGGCGCGGGAGCGGCCGTGACGCCTTGAGGCTGCTTGTCGAAGACCAGCTTGGCCATCTGGACGGCCGCGGGCTTTTCGTCTTCCGCGGCTTCGTCGGTTTGGGTTTCCACGGGCGTTTCGGCGGCCAGCTGAACCGGACCGTCCGTCTGTTCCGGCATCGCCACCACAACAGGTTCGGGGCGCGCGGGCGCAGGCTCAGGCTTTTCCTCGACCGGGGCCGGGGCGGCCTCTTCCTCTGTCGGTTCTCCGGCGTCGTCGGCAAAGACGATCTTGACGCCGCGGCGCTCGGAGGAGCCTTGCGCGGCGGGCTTGCTGAGCTCCAGCGAGGCCAGCGCCAGTTCCTGTTCGTCCTTCTCGACGGCCGGCGCGGCGGCGACCTGCGGACCGCGCGGCGCGGCCGTGACAAAGCCGGAGCTGGGCGCGGTGCCGCTGTCGTTCAGCGCCACGAAGGTCGGATTGACCACGCCTTCGTCGATCGCCTCATAGGAACGCTCGATCAGGTCTTCCATGTGGGCGTCGCGGATGCGGCTGGTGGAGCCGCCCAGGACGACGGCGATCAGGCGGTGGCCGTCGCGCTCAACGCTGGCGGCCAGATTGTAGCCGGAGGCGCGCGTATAGCCGGTCTTGATGCCGTTCACGCCGGTGACTCGGCCCAGAAGATTATTGTGGTTGCCGTAGCCGCGGCCTTTGAACTCGAAGCGCTCGGTATTGAAATAGCCGAAATAGCCGGGATGGTTTTCCATCAGGGCGCGGGACAGCAGATACATGTCCGTGGCCGTGGTGACCTGTTCCTCGTCCGGCAGGCCGGAGGCGTTGCGGAAGCGCGTACGGGTCATCCCCAGCTCCTTGGCCTTGGCCGTCATCATCCGGGCAAAGCGCCATTCGGAACCGCCGATGCGTTCGCCGAGAGCGGCGGCGACGTCATTGGCGCTCTTGGTGACGAGGGCGTAGATCGCTTCCTCGACGGTCAGGCTGTCGCCGGGTTTGATGTAGAGCTTCGAGGGCGGCTGACCGGCGGAGTGCTTGGACATGACAACCTTGTCGGTCAGGCCCAGCTCGCCCGCTTCCAGGGCGTCGAACGCCATGTAGAGCGTCATCATCTTGGTGAGGGACGCCGGATATCGCAATTCATCGGCGTTGCGCGCATGAATGATCGTGTCGCTTTCCAGATCCACCACCAGAGAGGCATAGCGCTCTGTTTCCGCATGAGCTGCGGTTGCGGTGATAATGATCGTCAGAAAGGTCGCCAGAGCCGTTGCAATAGCCTGCATGCGCGGCATGTGTTCCCCCATCCTGTGTCGGGTTGCCGGATTCGTATCCGTGCACCCTACCCGTCCCATCGTTTATCTATCGTAAACCGAAATGACAGGCGGCGGCTATGGCGTTTCGTGCGATTCAACTGACAGGCGAACATAAATTGTGCGGTGCACAATAAAACTTGACGCACCTGCGAACTGTCCCTATATCACAGCCTGTGAGGAAAAGGGCTTCGGGCCCGGCCTCGGCGCCGAACAGGCGCGCTGCGTGACGCCAACACGAACAGATGCTTGCAGGGCCTGGATTTCCCGCGTTCCGGCCCCGTCAAATTACCGGACCCACGAAAGGAATTACAGATGGCTACGACCAAAACCACGACCGCCAAGAAAACCGCTGAAAAAGCCACGGAAACCGCCGAGCGCAACGCCGAGGCGTTTGCCGAAGCCGGCCAGCAGGCTTTCCGCGAAGGCATCGAGCGCACGACCGCCACGATTGGCGATTTCTCCGCTTATGGCAAAGAGAACATGGACGCCATGATCGAGTCGCTGACGATCACGACCAAAGGCGTTGAAGATCTGAACACGAGCGCCGCGGCCTACGCCAAGGACTCTGTCGAAGGCAGCGTCGAGGCGGCCAAGAGCATGGCCTCCGCCAAGAGCGTTCAGGAAGTGATCGAGATCCAGAGCGAGTACGCCAAGTCCTCCATGGACCGCTACGTTTCCGAAATGACCAAGACGACCGATCTGTTGACCGGCCTGGTCAAGAACGCCTGGCGTCCGCTGAACGACCGCGCCGCCAAAACGATGGAACAGGTCCAGGCCCAGCGCTAACCGCAGCCAGCCTGACTGCTTCAAAAAGGCCCGGCGGAGACGCCGGGCCTTTTCATTTTTATGCAAGTCGCAGGCGTTACGCCTTTTCAAGTGCGCGACTCGTCATATTTAATTCAGTCTGAGCAGGCAGAGTCGAATTCGACCAAGATGACAGAGCCGAACAAAAACAAGCCCGGGCAGGGGGATGACGGCCAGACCGGAGTCGTCACGGAGACGCGCGTCAAAACCAAACGCCCGTCCATGTACCGGGTCTTGCTGCTCAATGACGACTACACGCCGATGGAATTTGTCATCGCCGTCCTGCAGCAGATTTTCAACAAGTCCTCGGACGAGGCGACGACGATCATGCTGCACGTTCATCAGAACGGCGTCGGCGTATGCGGCGTGTTCACGTACGAGGTTGCTGAGACGAAAGTTGTCCAGGTAGTGGACGCGGCCCGTCGCGCGCAGCATCCTCTTCAATGCACGATGGAGAAAGTTTAGGACCCAAATGCCCTCATTCTCGTCAGGTCTGGAAGAAACCCTGCACCGCGCCATCGCCTATGCGAATGAACGCGATCACGAATATGCCACGCTCGAGCATCTTCTTCTGGCGCTAATTGACGACGCGGACGCCGCAGCCGTTATGCGGGCCTGCGAAGTGGATATGAGCGAACTTCGCGACGACTTGGCCGGCTACGTCGATAACGAGCTGAGCAATCTTTCCATTGACAGCGAGGAAGACGCCAAGCCGACGACGGGTTTCCAGCGCGTTGTCCAGAGGGCGGTCATTCATGTGCAGTCCTCGGGCCGCGAGGAGGTGACCGGAGCCAATGTGCTGGTCGCCCTGTTCGCCGAGCGCGAAAGCCACGCCGTCTATTTCCTCCAGGAACAGGAAATGAGCCGCTATGACGCGGTGAACTATATTTCCCACGGCATCGCCAAGAGCGCGGCCGAAAGCGAGGCGCGCCCGGTGCGCGGCGCCGCCGAGGGCGAGGACGAGCCGGTGAAATCCGGCGCCGAGGCGCTGGACGCCTATTGCGTGAACCTGAACCAGAAGGCGAAGGACGGCGATGTCGATCCGCTGATCGGCCGAGGGCCGGAAGTGGAGCGCTGCATCCAGATTCTCTGCCGCCGCCGCAAGAACAACCCGCTTCTGGTGGGCGATCCGGGCGTCGGCAAGACCGCCATCGCCGAAGGCCTTGCGCGCAAGATCGTGGAAGGCGAAGTGCCGGATGTTCTGGGCGAGGCGACCATCTTCGCGCTGGACATGGGCGCCTTGCTGGCCGGAACGCGCTATCGCGGCGATTTCGAGGAACGGCTGAAGGCGGTCGTCAAGGAGCTGGAGGAATTCGACGGGGCGATCCTGTTCATTGATGAAATCCATACCGTGATCGGCGCCGGGGCGACCTCCGGCGGCGCGATGGACGCGTCGAACCTTCTCAAGCCGGCGCTGCAATCGGGCGCGCTGCGCTGCATGGGCTCGACCACCTACAAGGAATTCCGTCAGCATTTCGAGCGCGACCGCGCGCTGGCCCGGCGATTCCAGAAGATCGACGTGAACGAGCCGGACGAGGCGGACGCCATCAAGATCCTGATGGGGCTGAAGCCGTATTTCGAAGACTTCCACGGCATCAAATACACCAGCGAGGCTATCAAGCAGGCGGTCAAGCTGTCCGCCCGCTACATGTCCGACCGCAAGCTGCCGGACAAGGCGATCGACGTGATTGACGAGGTCGGGGCCAGTCAGATGCTGAAACCCGCCTCCCGCCGGAAGAAGCAGATCGGCGTGAAGGATGTTGAAGACATCATCGCCAAGATGGCGCGCATTCCGGCCAAACAGGTCAACCAGTCCGACGAGAAGGCGCTGAAGGCGCTGGACGAGGATCTCAAGCGCGTCGTGTTCGGACAGGACGCGGCCATCGAGCAGTTGTCAGCGGCGATCAAGCTGGCCCGCGCCGGCCTGCGCGAACCGGACAAACCGATCGGCAACTATCTGTTCTCCGGCCCCACGGGCGTTGGCAAGACGGAGGTCGCGCGTCAGCTCGCCTCGATCATGGGGGTGGAGCTGATCCGCTTCGACATGTCGGAATATATGGAGCGCCATACGGTTTCCCGCCTGATCGGCGCACCGCCGGGCTATGTCGGCTATGACCAGGGCGGCCTGCTGACCGACACGGTCGACCAACACCCGCATTCGGTGCTGCTGCTCGACGAGATCGAGAAGGCGCACCCGGATCTGTTCAACGTGCTGCTGCAGGTCATGGACCACGGCACGCTGACCGACACCAACGGCAAGAAGATCGATTTCCGCAATGTCGTGGTGATCATGACGACCAATGCCGGGGCATCCGATGCGGCCAAGAACGCCATCGGGTTCGGACGCGACAAGCGGGAGGGCGAGGACCAGGCCGCCATCGAGCGCCTGTTCAGCCCGGAATTCCGCAACCGTCTGGACGCGACCATCGCCTTCGGCAACCTGACGCCGGAAATCATCGAGCGCGTGGTCGAGAAGTTCGTGCTGCAGCTGGAAGGCCAACTGGCCGACAGGAACATCACGTTCGAGCTGACGGACGCGGCGATCCGCTGGCTGGCCAAACGCGGCTATGACGACAAGTTTGGCGCCCGCCCGCTGGCGCGCGTCATTCAGGACGCCATCAAGAAGCCGCTGGCCGACGAGATCCTGTTTGGCAAGCTGAAGAAGGGCGGCGTGGTCGAGGTCGATATCGATCCGAAAGACGACGAAAAGCTGAGCTTCAACTTGCTGGACGCGGACACGCTGAAGAGCCGGAAGGCGTCTAAAAAGCCCAAGGCGGCGCCAAAAAAACGCAAAAAGACAGAGACCGTCAGCTAGGTTGCGACGGTTCCATCTAGGCAATTACGGGCCGCCTTGCTAAGGCGGCCCGTATGACTCTGCCCCTCCAGAATATCCGCGTTCTCGATCTCTCCCGCGTTCTGGCCGGCCCTTTCGCCGCACAGACTTTGGGCGATCTGGGCGCTGACGTGATCAAGGTGGAGCGGCCCGGCGCCGGTGACGATACGCGCAGCTGGGGCCCGCCTTTTCTGAGCGGCGCCAAGGGCGAGGATGGCGACGCGGCCTATTTCCTTTCCGCCAACCGTAACAAACGCTCCATTGCGGTGGATATCGCCACTGATGAGGGGCAGGCCATTATCCGCGCGCTGGCGGCGGAAAGCGATGTCGTCCTGGAGAATTTCAAGAGCGGCGGTCTGGCAAAGTACGGGTTGGATTACGAGTCCCTGAAAGCGCTCAATCCGAAGCTGATCTATTGTTCGATTACCGGGTTCGGGCAGACTGGCCCGGAAGCGGCGCGCGCCGGATATGATTTCATGATTCAGGGCATGTCAGGCCTGATGTCAGTCACCGGCGAATCCGAAGAGGAGGGCGGGCAGCCGACAAAGGTGGGCGTCGCGGTGTCGGACCTTTTCACCGGCCTGTATGCCTCCACCAGCATCTGTGCGGCGCTGCAGCGCCGCAATCAGACAGGCGAGGGGGCTTATATCGACCTGGCGCTGTTCGACTGCCAGCTGGCGGCGATGGCCAATCAGGCGATGAATTATCTGGTCTCCGGCCGATCGCCGGCGCGCGTCGGGGCGCAGCATCCCAATATCGTGCCTTACGCCCGGATGCCGAGCGCCGATGGCTATTTCATCCTGGCGGTGGGAAATAACCAACAGTTTGAGAAGTTTTGTGAAATCGCCGGACACCCGGAATGGGCCGAAGACGCGCGCTTTGAACGCAACCGGGACAGGGTGGATAATCGCAAGGCGCTGCACGCCCTGATCGAGCCCGTAACGCGCGCCCGGACTTCCGCCGACTGGCTGGAGGCGCTTGAGCGCGCCGGGGTGCCGTGCGGCCCCATCAACAGCGTGGGCGAAGCATTCGGGGAGCCGCAGGCCGCCGCCCGCCAGATGCGCCGGCCTGTCGAACACGCGCAAGCCGGTCAGGTTGAGATAACGGGATCACCCATCTGGATGGACGGGGCGCCGATGGATGTGCGGCAAGCGCCGCCAACGCTGGGCCAGCAGACTGACGAGGTTTTGCGCGAGGCGCTTGGCAAATCGGCAGAGGATATTGCCCGCCTGCGCGATTCCGGGATCATCGGCTAGATCACCCTTAGCAAAGGGTTAAGGGGAATTGGGCGATTCTGTCCGTCATGATGCGCGCATTCGCCCGAACGCCTGTGAAATACAGCCTGCTGGCCGGTCTTGGTCTGAGCTTGGGCGCGTGCGCCAGCACGCCATCGGTCGCGCCGGTGGAGCATCGGCGCGCGAATTCGGAGCGGCCCGCGCCGACCCGGCCGGAACCGGTTGTGCAGAACGAGCCTGACCTGCCGCAAGCCGTTCCCAGCCGCTCCAGCGAGATTTCCGCCGCGCCTCTATCGCCGCCCTCCGCCAGTCCGGAGCCGCTTCAACCTGCGTCTGAAGTTTCCAGGCCCAAGGATACGCCCAGCCGGATCACGGTTCAGAAGGGCGATACGCTGTTCTCTCTGTCCGAGCGTTATTCCGTCCCGTTGCATTCCATGATTTCCGCGAACGGGCTGGAGCCGCCTTATACGTTGAGCGTCGGACAGGTCCTCTCCGTGCCGCAGCCCGAAATGCATGTGGTGAAGGCGGGAGAGACGCTGAACGAAATCGCGGCGAAATATAATATCGATCCGCCATCCCTGTTGCTGTTGAATCGTCTGCATTCGGCCGGCGGCCTGCAGCCGGGCCAGGCCCTGATGCTGCCGGCCGATGAGCCGATGCGGCGGGTGGCGTCCGTGTCGCGCCCCGCTAGCACGACAACCTCGTCTTCAGCGGCGAGTTCCTCGTCTTCAACCGCATCCACCGCCACATCCACGCCAACGCCGGAGCGCACCACCCCGCCAGCGCGCGGCGTGCAGATTCGGCAGGCAAAATTCGACTGGCCGATTCAGGGCCGAATCCTGTCCGCCTTCGGTCCGAAATCCCAGGGGCTGCAGAATGACGGCGTGAATATCGCCGCGAAAGCCGGCGATCCGGTGCGGGCGGCAGGCGACGGGGTGATCGTTTATGCCGGCAATGAACTGGCCGGATATGGCGAACTTCTTCTGGTTGAGCATGATGGCGGATGGATCACGGCATACGCCCATAACCGCGCGTTGAACGTGAAAGAGGGCGACCGCGTGTCGCGGGGACAGGTTATCGCCGAGGCCGGCCAGACCGGGTCGGTTGATACGCCGCAAGTGCATTTTGAGGTGCGTCAGGGCGTCAGTCCGGTGGACCCGATGCAATATCTTCCCACCGCATAACCGTTCGCGCCTCTTTCGCGAACCGTTCAAGCCTCTATATAGTCCGCCATCATTGCAGCGCCGCGCATTCGCGCAGCGCGCGTCAACAACACGTTTCTCGGGGATTTTCATGTTCTCTACGCCCGCTTACGCCGCGGCCGGCGCCGCTGGAGGGTCCGGCAGCTTTCTGATCCAGATCCTGCCGCTGGTCCTGATCTTTGTCATTTTCTGGTTTCTTCTCATTCGTCCGCAGCAGAAGCGGATGAAGGAGCACAAGGAAATGATCGGCAATCTGCGCCGCGGCGACGTCGTCGTGACGTCCGGCGGGGTGATCGGCAAGGTCACCAAGGTGGATGACGCCGAAGTCACCGTTGAGATTGCGGAAAATACGCGCGTGAAGGTCGTGCGCGGCATGATTTCCGAAGTGCGCACCAAGCCGGAGCCGGCGTCCAAGCCCGCCGCGGCCAACGAAGACGAGAAATCCTGATCGGCGGTTTTTCGCCCCGTTCCCGCCCTTCCTGAGGTCGCCTCATGCTTTATTTCGCGCGCTGGAAAGTCACGCTGATTCTCGCTGTTCTGGTCATTGGGCTGCTCTATGCGCTGCCCAATGCCCTGCCTGAGAATGTCCGCCAGTCCTGGCCGGGCTTCCTGCCTGACAAGACGATGAATCTTGGTCTCGACCTGCGCGGCGGGTCGCACCTCCTGTTCGAGGTCGATATTGACGCCGTGCGCGGCGAGCGCATGGAGGCGCTGGTTGATGACGCCAAGCAGGTGCTGCGTGAGGATCCGCTGATCCCTCATCGCGTGACGGTCCAGAACGGCGCTGTCGAAGTGCGCATTCTGGGCGATGGCGACATGGAAGAGGTGGCCGACCGTCTGGAAGACCTGGCGCGGCCGGTCAGCGGCATTCTGGTTCCGGGGCAATCCAATCCGCGCAGCGTTTCCATCGAGCAGGTGGACGACACGACCTTCCGCATGGTCCAGACTGAAGATGCGCTGGAGAAGCTGTCCCGCGACATCGTCCAGCAATCCATCGAGGTTATCCGCAAGCGGATTGACGAATACGGGACAACCGAACCCAATATCCAGCGTCAGGGCGACAACCGGATTCTGGTGCAGGTTCCCGGTCTGGATGACCCGGAGCGTCTGAAGGAGCTGATCGGCCAGACCGCCCAGATGACCTTCCACCTGGTCTATTCCGACAACCCGGGCGATCTGACATCGGCGATGCAGGGGCGGGTGCCGCCGGGCGCGCGTCTGGTGCCCAGCGACGAGGCGGGCCAGCCGGACATCCTTGTACGCCGCCGCGCGGTGCTCTCCGGCGAAGACCTGAAGAACGCCTATCAGGGCTCTCACCCCCAGACCGGCGCGCCGGTGGTGAACTTCTCCTTCAACCTGTCCGGGGCCAAGATTTTTGGCGACATCACGACCGATAATGTCGGCCGGCGCTTTGCCATCGTTCTGGACGACAAGGTGATTACCGCGCCCCGCATCAACAGCCCCATTACCGGCGGCAGCGGCTATATCGAAGGCAATTTCACAATTGAAAGCGCAACGGATCTGGCGACGCTTCTGAACGCCGGCGCGCTGCCCGCGCCGCTGACCGTGGTTGAAGAGCGCACGGTCGGCGCGGGACTGGGCGCGGATTCGATCAAGGCCGGTGAATTTGCCGCCGTGGTCGGTTTCTTGGCGGTCGTCGTGTTTGTTCTGATTGCCTATGGCGTTTTCGGCGTGTTCGCCAATATCGCCCTGTTCGCGAACGTCATGCTGATCGCCGGCGTGCTTTCCATGCTGCAGGCGACGCTGACACTGCCGGGCATTGCGGGCATCATCCTGACCATCGGCATGGCGGTGGACGCCAACGTGCTGATCTTCGAGCGGATACGCGAGGAATCGCGCGCGGGCCGGTCGCCGGTTAATTCGGTCGAGACGGGCTATACCCGTGCGCTGTCCACCATTCTGGACGCCAATATCACCACGCTGATCGCGGCGGTGCTGCTGTTCCAGTTCGGCTCCGGCCCGGTTCGCGGTTTCGCCGTGACGCTGGGCATCGGCATCCTGACCTCGGTGTTCACCGCTTTCGTCCTGTCGCGGCTTATCGCCTCGCTCTGGCTGCGCATGGCGCGCCCCAAGACCCTCCCGATCTAAGGTAAGCGTTCATGCGTTTTTCCCTCATTCATATCGTTCCCGAAACCACCAAGGTTCCCTTCATCAAGGGCCGTTTCGTCGCGATGCTGTTCTCCGCGGTCCTGATGATTGCCTCTATCGGGGCGTTCGCGACCATGGGCCTGAATCTGGGCATCGATTTCGTTGGCGGCACGCTGATCGAGATCGAGACCCAGGAAGACGCCAATCTGACCGAGATCCGCGATAGCCTGAACGGACTCGGATTTGGCGAAGTCCAGGTGCAGACCTTCGGCGCGGCGAACGATGTCCTGATCAAGATGCGGCAGCAGGAGCCGGAAAACCCGGAAGTCGAAATGGCGGCCGAACGGGCGCAGCAACAGGCCGCGAACACGGTTCAGGAAACGCTGGTCGAGATGCTGCCCGGCGTTGAATTCCGCCGGGTCGAGGTGGTCGGTCCAGCCGTTTCGGGGGAGCTGGTGCGGGCGGGGATTCTGGCGGTCGGCCTCGCGCTGGGCGCCATGCTGATCTATATCTGGTTCCGGTTTGAGTGGCAGTTTTCGCTGGGCGCGGTCATCGCGCTGACCCATGACGTGATTGCCACGATGGGCATGTTCGCCGTCACGCAATTCGAGTTCAATCTCGCCTCCATTGCGGCGATCCTGACCATTGTCGGTTATTCGATGAACGACACCGTCGTGGTTTATGACCGCATCCGGGAGAATTTGCGTAAGTTCAAGCGCATGCCGCTGGCCGAACTTCTGAACCTGTCGATCAACCAGACCCTGTCGCGCACATTGATGACCTCCATCACGACGCTGATCGCGCTTTTCGCCCTGTTCTTCCTGGGCGGCGCGGTGCTCCGCGGTTTCTCGTTCGCGATGATCTGGGGCGTCCTGATCGGCACCTATTCCTCCATCTTTGTCGCTTCGCCGCTGCTATTGCTGACCGGCGTGAAACGCGGGACATCCGAACAGGACTCGTGAGGTTTGAGACGCCGCCTTTCGCTGCGCCGCCCATCGATTCATATGGCCCGGGCGGATTTCGGGTGGGCGGCGCCTGGCGTGAAGGCCCGCTGTTTCTGCGCGGTGAATCCGTAAGCTTTTGGACGCCGCCCGAATCCGGGCCTTTTACCGTCGAGATGTTCGCCCCGGTGCTGGAAGGCGAGCGGGAGGCGGAAATCCTGCTTCTGGGCCTGGGCGACGAAATGCGGCACATCCCGTGGACGCTGAACAAGGCGCTGCTGGACCGCGGCATCGGTCTGGAAGCCGCGCCGACGCCCGCGGCGTGCCGAACCTATAATGTGTTGCTGGGGCAGGGGCGCGATATCGCTGCGGCTTTGGTCCCTGTGACGGCTGAACAATAGAAATTCAATAATTGGGTCTAGCTTGCGCGCCATGTGGCAGGAGCTTGATAATCGTCTGATGCGCGCCGATCCGGACCGGCGCATGGCCACGCTGTTTGCGCCGCGCACGATCCGCCGCCGGTTGATCGCGCTCTACGCCTTCAATGATGAGCTGGCGCGAATCCGTGACCGTGTGACCGAGCCGATGCTGGGCGATTTGCGGCTGGCCTGGTGGCGCGAGGTTGTCGAGGAAATCTACGATCCCGATGCCGAGGTCCGCGGACACGAAGCGGCGCTTGGCCTCAGTCACGCCTTTTCCAGCGGCGCGCCGCCGCGCGTCTGGATTGACCGCATGATCAATGTCCGCGCCCGCGATCTGGACGCGGAACCGTTCCAGACTATCGCGGACCTGAAACAATATGCGGACCGGTCCGCCGCGACGTTGATGCGCGCGGCGGTCTGGCTGACCTTGCCGGGCGAGGACATTTCCGCCGCGGGGGAGGCGGCCATCAAGCACGCGGGAATCGCATGGGCCATGACCGGCATGCTGCGCGGGTTCGCGGCCGATCTGGCGCATAACCGGCGATGGTTGCCGCAGCAGGCCTATGACGAGGCGGGCGTCAGCGTGGCCGACATGACCCGGGATCAGGATCCTGAAGCCGCCCGCGCCCTGTTCAAGCCTGTCATCGCCTCCATCCGCCGCGAGCATCGGGAGGCGCGCGCCCGCTTTGCGGACCTGCCATCGGAGGCGGCCCCGGCGCTGCTCTATGCCTCGCTTATCCCGGCCTATCTCGATCGCATGTCCCGGCCGGATTACGACGCATTTGCCGGGAAGGGGGAGCCGCCGCTGATCCTGAGGCAGGCGCGCATGGTGTGGGCCAGCGCAACCGGACGCCTCTAGCCGTCCAGGCCTTGCGCCATTTCTTCGAGTTTCAGCATGGTTCGCCAGTTGCGCGCGGTCGCGGGCGTCTTGAAGTTGGCGGCCGCGACGCGCGCCGCCAGTTTGGATCGACCCGCGCCCTGTGGCAGGCGCAAATACAGGGCCCGTCCGTCCAGGTGAAACGCTTCATCGCCGCTGACCACGCCGGATAGCTTTTCCAACTGACTTTCCGCCGGCTTTCCATCCAGCAGGGTAACCAGAACCTTTGCCGGTTCCTCGGCCGCCAGCGCGCCATAGGGGCATGCAGACAGGATCCGCCCCCATTCATCGGCATCGAAGACAATGACCGGAATGTCGAAGCCGAAGCGTTCGGCGATTCCGGCATGGATGGATGCCGCGATATCTGACGGCGGGATGCTGGAGCGGAACACGATATTGCCGCTCTGGATATAAGTCCGCACGTCCTCCAGACCGAGCCTGGCGCAGAGTTCCGTCAGCTCTTTCATGGGCAGCTTGTTGTGCCCGCCTACATTCACCCCGCGAAGGAGGGCGATATAGACGGTCACTCCGCCGCTTCTGCGGCGGCGCTGGCGTTCAGCCAGTCATTAACGTCATTCAGCGCGCGGGCGGACAGGGCGCGTTTGCGGGCGCGGCCTTTTTCCTTGCCCTTGATTTTGTTGCCGTCGGCATCGTGCGTGGGCTTTTCGATATCCGGGAACAAGCCAAAATTCACGTTCATCGGCTGGAAGGTCTGCTTGCCCTCCAGATGGCCGCCCGTGATGTGGGTCAGCAAGGCTCCCAGCGCCGTCGTGGCGGGCGGCGCCGTGACATCCCGGCCCAGCCGCTCGGCCGCGGCGAACCGTCCGGCCAGAAGGCCAATCGCCGCGGACTCCACATAGCCCTCCACGCCTGTCACCTGTCCGGCGAAGCGCAGACGCGGCATGGCGCGCAGGCGCAAGGCCCCGTCCAGAACCTTGGGCGAGTTGATGAATGTATTGCGGTGGATGCCGCCCAGCCGCGCAAACTCCGCGTTTTCCAGACCCGGAATCATACGGAAAATATCGGTCTGCGCGCCATATTTCAGCTTGGTCTGGAAGCCGACCATGTTCCACAGCGTGGCGAGCGCATTGTCCTGCCGCAGCTGCACGACCGCGTAGGCTTTCACGTCCGGCTGGTGGGCATTGGTCAGGCCAATCGGCTTCATCGGGCCATAGCGCAGCGTCTCGCGCCCGCGCTCGGCCATCACTTCGATCGGCAGGCAGCCTTCGAAATAGGGCGTGTCTTTTTCCCAGTCCTTGAATTCGGTCTTGGGCGCATCCAGCAAGGCGTCGATGAAGGCGTAGTACTGCTCCCGGTCCATGGGGCAGTTGATATAGGCGGCCTTGTCGGCCTCTTCCTCGCCCTTGTCGTAGCGCGATTGCGCCCAGGCCACGTCCATATTGATGGACTCGTGGTGGATGATGGGCGCGATGGCGTCGAAGAAGGCCAGTTCGTCCTCGCCGGTCAGGCCTTTCACCGCCTCGGCCAGAGCGGGCGAGGTGAGGGGGCCTGTGGCGATAATCACGCTGTCCCAGTCTTCCGGCGGAATTCCTGCGACCTCGCCGCGTTCGATGGTCACATTGGGGTGGTTTTCCAGGGCTTCCGTCACGCCTTGGGAGAACCGGTCGCGATCCACGGCCAGCGCGCCGCCGGCGGGCACGTGATGGGCGTCGCCATTGGCCATGATGACGGAGCCGCAGCGCCGCATTTCCTCGTGCAGCAGCCCGACCGCGTTGTTTTCCGCGTCATCCGAGCGGAAGGAATTGGAGCAGACAAGCTCCGCCAGACCATCGGTCTGGTGGGCTTCGGTTCCGCGCTCGGGCCGCATCTCGTGGAGGATGACCGGAACGCCGGCCTCGGCGATTTGCCAGGCCGCTTCGGAACCGGCCATTCCGCCGCCAATCACATGTATGGGTTTCATCGACATGGCGGGCATATCGAACCCCTGCGCCGCGCGGTCAAGGGCGAGTCACTTTCCCTGTGATGCCTGTTGCAGCGCGGCGGTTTTGAGTCATCCTGTCACCAGCGTGCATTTGAAGAGGGACGCGCCCATGTTCCTGCCCGGCAAGTTGCTGAAGCATCTGATCCGTGAAGGCCGTCTGACGGTGATCGACGCGGGCGGCCAGCGCCATGTCTATGAAGGCGCTTCACCGGGGCCTTCCGTCACCATCCGCCTCCGTGACAGGGCCGCCCAGCGCCGTCTTTTCATGGATCCGGAGCTGCGGCTGGGCGAGGCCTATATGGATGGCGCGCTGACGGTGGAGGAGGGGAGCATCTATGATTTTCTCGACCTCGTTACCCGCGCAAAGCTCGACTTCCCGCTGAAGAAATTCCTCAAGCGCGTCCGCCGGACCATGCGGCCCTTCCAGACACGGAACAGAACCAAGAGCGCGCGGCAGAATGTTGCCCATCACTATGATCTGGACGCGGGTTTATATGATCTGTTTCTGGACTCCGACCGGCAATATAGCTGCGCCTATTTCGGCGCGCCCGGGGACGATCTGGAAGCGGCCCAGTTGAAAAAGAAACGGCATCTGGCGTCCAAGCTGATGCTGGAGGCGGACCAGAGCGTTCTGGATATCGGGTGCGGCTGGGGCGGGCTGGCGCTGTATCTGGCGCAAGCGTGCGGTGTCCGGGTGGACGGGATCACCCTGTCGGAGGAGCAGATCAAGATTGCCCGTCAGCGCGCCGACAGGGCCGGTCTGGAAAGTCAGGTCAATTTCCGGCTGGAGGATTACCGCCAGACTCGCGCCGGTTATGACCGGATTGTCTCGGTCGGCATGTTCGAACATGTCGGGCCGGGCAATTACGATGAATATTTCGAACAGGTCGCGCGCCTGATGAAGGATGACGGCGTCGCCCTCATTCATTCCATCGGGCGCGGCAACGGGCCAGGTTCGACCAGCCCGTGGCTGCGCAAATATATCTTTCCCGGCGGCTATATCCCGGCGCTGTCAGAGGTCATCCCGTCGATCGAGCGGGCCGGTCTATGGGTCACCGATGTCGAGATCCTGCGCCTACACTATGCGGAAACGTGCCGCGCCTGGCGCGAGCGATTTATAGCCAACCGGGACAAGGCGCTGGAGATCTACGACGAACGCTTCTGCCGGATGTGGGAATTCTATCTGGCCGGCGCGGAGGTGGCGTTCCGCAATGGCGGCCAGATGGTGTTCCAGATCCAGCTGGCCAAGCGCGGCAACGCCCTGCCCATCACCCGCGACTATATGTTCGAGGCGGAACGCCGGCTGGCGGAAAGAGATTCTTCGGTAATTAACGCAGCGCATTAAACCATAGCCGCGGCCTGGTTATTGGGATGTTCGTCGTCACGCTGCTGCGCCCAGTGGCGATAGACATACGCGCCTACACCCATGATCGGCAGCATCCCGAAGAGATAGATGGCCCCAATAACAAAGCCTGCTACTGGGCCAAGGAAGACGGGAAGCAGCGCCAGATCGAATTTACGCAATATGGTGCCCGGCGTCATTTCTTCGAGCGGCGCGGATACCAGAATTGTCATCGCTAGCGCCCCGACCCAGAGTACCAGAAAAATGCCGATGACCATGAGGTAGGCCAGCGCATAGGCCCCGAAAATGCCCCAGAAACGTCCCCGGGTCATATTGAATGCCTCGAAGATCACAAATCGCTGTTCCCCGATCGTGGCGGCGAAAGCTGGCGACAGTCTTATCGCGAGATATAAAAACGCAAACAGGCTTATGAATGGAATTGTAAATATGAAGGCCACTGTCAGGTTACTCGGGCCATCCAATGCATGACCCATGAGGCCGACAAATAACCCCAGAATTACCCCGACCGTGAAAAGAAAAAGATAGACCATTACAAATAACGCCATGAGAAGAAGCGCCAGCACGAAAAGCCTCAGCTCATCCATGCCTATCTTCAAGCCTAAAAACCCCCTGCTCTGACTGCACTGATCACGCGTAAGCGGTCGCAAAATCGCGGCCCAGATCATGAACCACGCCGTATAGGAGAGAAGGAAGCTGAGTAGGAGAAAAAACCAGCTCCACTTGGTCAATATTTCGTACGATATGTTTGGGTTTCCGGTCTCGCCTGTGCTCGGCCAACCTGTAAATACGGGAAGAAAAGATATGGTCGTTTGGAATGCTATTGTAATAAACAATAACAAAAGAACGCCTGTCACGGTGCCTGGGGCGCGCTTGAAAAGCGTAAAACCGTAAATTGCGGCGTCCCCGCTGGAAAATTTCGACATGAATGGCCTTTCATCTCCGCCCGCATGCAATCAGGGCCGATCGCAACGCTGCGCGCAAGGGTGGAAAAGACGTTTTTTGCGTGAGCCCGCGGCTTTGGCGGCGCGGTCAAGTGATGCTAAGCGATCTGGTGAATTCAAGGCTGGAAGGAACGGGCAGACGAATGAACGAACCGCAGGGCAGCGTCCCCATTATCCAGACGGTTCAGGCCGCCTATGGCTTCTTCGTCAGCCACTGGCTGCGCGCTGTTCCGGCGGCCCTGATCGCCGGCCTGGCGGGGGCGGTTCTGGCCTATCCGTCCATGGCCGCGCCGGGTTCGATCACGCCGGGGCTGGCCTTCCTCAGCCTTGTCGCCGGTCTGGCCGGGTTCGTTGTCTATCAGGCTGCGCTCTACAGGCTGGCCTTGCGCCCCGAAGACGCCGGACAGTTTGGCGTCAGCTTCGGGTCGGATGAGTTGCGGCTGGCGGGCGTGATCGCCGCCCTTGGCCTGTTCGTCATTCTGGTCGCGATAGTCGCAATCTTCCCCCTGATGCTGGTGGTCATGAGCGTTGCAGCATCCGATGTCGGGCTGGAGGCGATCGAGTCTGCCTCGATCAGCGCCGACACGAATTTTATTTCGCTTCTGGGGCCGGCCGCCGGAGCGATATATATCATCGGCATGATCGCCATTGTGGCGCTTGTCGTCTGGGTCAATGTCCGGCTTTCCCTGGCGATGGCCGCGACAATCGCCGAACGCCGGTTCGTCCTGCTGGCGGCTTGGGGGTGGACCAAGGGCTCCGCCTTGCGGATTTTCGCGGCGCTGGTTCTGGCGCTTTTGCCGCTATTCCTTCCGCTGGTTCTGGTCCAGAGCCTGCTGGCTCCGCAGATCGCCGCCGCCGGAACCGGGGCGGTGATCGTCTCCTTTGTCATCCAGTTCATATCGTCGGCGACCATGGGCGTGGTCGGGGCCGGGCTTTACGCCTATCTTTATAAAGGTCTTCGCCCGCCACGAGAGACCGCTTGATTTCGTTAAAAATTCAAGCTCTTGCTTCCTGCAATAGAGTTTAATGCGATAGGTTTCGCATGAACGGCGGCCCGCAAGGGACGCGGGCCGCGCGGTTGCGCGAGTTGGGGAGATAGCACGATGACACAGGGCGCCGACGCCGTGGAGCGGGATTTCGATCTGGGAGACGCTGCTTTCCACGTATTCAAATATGCCGGATCGGGCCGCATGGGCGGACTGATCCTGATATTCGCGGTCTATGCCATACTGCATATCCTGTTCGCCGCCGGGCTGATCTGGGCCGTGCTGCCTTTCTTTGAAAATTTCTACGCCCTTGCAGGCAATGAGCCGGAGACGCCGGCAGAGTTTTTCGCGGCGACCAGCCGTATCTGGCTGATGAGCGCGGCGGCCTTCCTTTTCTACTGGATCGTGTACGCCGTGTTCGACGCCGCGCTTCTGCGCTGGTTTTACGGGCGCAGCGCCATGCCGCGCTTTGGCGGCGGCGAATTCCAGCTGATGATCATCTCGGTCTTCTGGGTGATCCTGATGTTGCTGGTCTGGGTGCCCAATATGGTGCTGCTGTCGGCAGGGGCGGCGCTGGAAAGCACTGCGCTGATGGCCGGGGCGGTCCTGTTCATACTTGTCAGCCTGTGGCTGATGATCTGGGTCGGCGTAAAGTTCGCCCCGGCGGCGGCGCTGACCATCCATGATCGCCGCTTCAGCTTCTTCAGGGCATTTGGCGCCACGAAAGATGTTTTCTGGACGATGCTGGGCGCGTTCGTCATCGCCTATCTGATCTATTTCGCGATCTCGTTCGCCGTGTCCACCATTGGCCAGGTCGTGCTGGTCGTCGTGGCCGGAATGAATTTCGGCGAGATGATGTTCGTCGATCCCGACACGGTGAGCGATGAAGACATCATGGCGATGTTCGAGCAGTTTCTGAGCCGGGACGCGCTGATCATCATCGGCGTTCTGACCTTCGTTTCCCTGATTCCGCAATTCCTGCTGCAGGCGTCATTCGCGGGCATCAACGCCTATCGCGTCAAGCAGCGCGCATTGCTGGATACGCCGCCCCCTGAGGCGGAAGCGGAAATTCCCGCGCCGGTCCAGCCCGGCCCGGCCGGGTCATCGGCCGAGCCGGAGTCCGAAGAAGACGCCGGGACGATACCGGTGGCGGCGACGGCCGCCGTGGCGCCGGTTGCGATGGCTGCGGCCGATCAGGCGCCGCCGCATGATCCAGCCCCTGATGAAGCTGAAAGCGCTCAAGGGCAGGCGGAGCCGGAATCCGGCGACGCGGAGGAGGAGGAACATCCTGACCCTGTCACGGGCGCGATCGCCGCGCTGGAGGCCTCTCAACATGAGGCCGCCGAAGTCCGGGATGACGAGGCCGCCTCGACCGAGGCCGATGAGGATGAGTCCCAGGATCTCGCGGAAACGGAAACTTGGACTGAAGACGCGGAGCGTGACGGAACATCGGCGCCCTCCAGCCCGGACAGCGAGCCGACTGAAACCGATGACAAGGATGGAAACCGCACGTGAGCGGCCAGCGCGCGGTTTTCCCTCCACCGCCAGACACGGCGCGTCTGACCTATGTCTGGGCCGCGCCGCTGGTGGCGCTGGGCTTTGTCGCCCTGATCCAGCTTCCGGTTCTGTTGATCGTGTTCGTAGGGATTGCCGCCGGCGGCGTCCTGACAGGCGGCGAGGCGACGCCGGATCTGATGTTCTGGCCTCTGGCGACGGGGATCGCCGTGGGCTTCGGGTTCCTCATACTGGTCACGGTCTTCTGGCTTCGCGGCTTTGAACGGCGTTCGGTCAGAACCGCAGGATGGACGGGCCCCAACAGCTTTGGCCGCTATGTGAGAGGGCTGGCGGCCGGTCTGATGATCGCCGCCGTTATGATCGGCGTGGACGCGGCGATGGCGCCTGATGAGGCGGGCGCGCTGCTCGAAGGTCTGAGCCTCATGGCCGGCTCCCCCGGCTGGCTCGTTATCCTTGCCGCTCTGGCGGTCATGTTCGCGATCCAGTCCGGCGCCGAGGAGTTCACGTTTCGCGGCTGGATGCTGTCAGCCATCGCGGCGCGCCGCGGCGCGGCCATGGCGATCATCATCAGCTCCATAACCTTCGCGCTGGCGCATGTTCATTACGTCTTGCTGGCGCCCATGGCGGGTCTGGTGGCGATAGCAGGGGTGGGTTTTGTCGGGACAGCCTTCGCTTTCTACGCAATCCGGGAGGGCTCGGTGATAGGCGTCGCCGGAGCCCACGCCGCTTATAATTTCTCGCTGGTGGTTGCGGTCATCGCCGGTCTGGCGGCGCGCAGCGAAGGGAGCTATCCGGCGGCGGTCTCCGTGGAGGCGTTCATGGAAGCGACGCAAGTCGAGGCTTTCGAACCATCCATGGCGATCAGTGCGGGATTGCTGGCGCTGATTGCTCTGGGTATTGCCCTGATTGGCAGGCGCAAAGCCCCGGCGGGTTGAACCATCAAACCCCGATTGCGTTCTGATCAGCAGATTAAGGCGGATCAGATGGCAAACAATAGTGACGATAAGCGTCCCATGACGCTTGTTCAGGTGCTGGAGAAAATCCAGTCCCGCGAAGACGACGATGACGATGAGCTGGACGTCGGGGAAGTCCTTTCCGCTTTCGGACCGCGCTCCTACGGGCCGCTTTTGCTGGTCCCGGCCCTGATCTCCGTGCTTCCCGGCATTGGCGCTTTACCCGGCATTAGCTGGGGCGCCGCAGCGCTGGTCGTATTGATCTCGGTGCAATTCGTTTTTAATCGCGACAAGCTCTGGCTTCCGGGACCATTGCGCAACGCAGCCATACCCCGCGATTCCTTCGACAAGGCCGTGAACCGCTTCAAGCCATGGCTGGCCCGTGTCGACCGACTGTTCGAGCCGCGCCTGCAGCAGCTTCTCAACCCGGCGTCCGCATGGCTGGTGTCGTTTGTCTGTCTGGCGATGGGGTTTGCGATGTTCGCTTTTTCCATCATTCCGGGCGGCATCATGATCCCGGGCATGGCTGTCGTGTTGTTGTCCCTTGGCCTGACCAGCCATGACGGCTTCGTGGTCCTTCTGGGGCTGGCGGCGGCCCTTGCCACCGGGGGCGGGCTGATCTGGTTTTTCGTGCTCTAGGCGCTTTTCTTCTGTCGGGATGAGCGCTCTGCGTGGCGCTTCAGTACCGGCTTCAGGAACCGCCCGGTCCAGCTTCGCTCAACCTTGGCCACGTCCTCCGGAGAGCCTGCAGCGACAATCTCTCCGCCACCGTCGCCGCCTTCCGGGCCGATATCCACCAGCCAGTCCGCCTGCTTGATGACGTCCAGATTATGCTCGATCACCACGACGGTATTGCCGGTGTCCACCAGCGCCTGAAGCACTTCCAGAAGCTTGCGCACGTCCTCAAAGTGCAGCCCGGTCGTCGGTTCGTCGAGAATATAGAGCGTGCGTCCCGTGGCCCGCTTGGACAGCTCCCGCGCCAGCTTGACCCGTTGGGCCTCGCCTCCGGAGAGCGTCGTCGCCTGCTGGCCGATCTTCACATAACCGAGGCCCACACGCTCCAGCGTCACCAGCTTGTCCCGGATGGAGGGGACGGCTTTGAAGAAGGCGGCACCTTCCTCCACCGTCATATCGAGAACTTCGGCTATCGACTTGTTTTTATATTTGATTTCCAGCGTTTCGCGATTGTATCGCGCGCCGTCGCAGACATCGCAGGTGACATAGACGTCGGGCAGGAAATGCATCTCGATCTTGATGACGCCGTCGCCCTTGCACGCCTCGCAGCGGCCGCCCTTCACGTTGAAGCTGAAGCGTCCCGGCTTGAAGCCGCGCGCCTTGGACTCGGGCAGGTTCGCGAACCAGTCCCGGATCGGGGTGAAGGCGCCGGTATAGGTCGCCGGGTTGGAGCGCGGCGTGCGGCCAATCGGCGACTGGTCGATATCGATAACCTTGTCCAGTTGCTCCAGGCCCAGCACGTCGTCATGGGGCAGCGGCGGCATGGACGCCCCGTTCAGGTGGCGCGCGGCCGCCTTGTAGAGCGTCTCGATGGTCAGGGTGGACTTGCCGCCGCCCGACACGCCGGTCACACATACGAACAACCCCAGCGGAAACTCCGCGTCGACGTCCTTTAGATTGTTGCCCGTCGCGCCTTTCACGGTGACCACGCGCTTGGCTTTCCGTTTGCGCCGCTGATCCGGCAGGGGCACTTCCGCTTCGCCGGACAGGTACTTGCCCGTCAGGCTTTTCGGATTGGCCATGATCTCGGCCGGTTTGCCCTCGGCCACCACGTGGCCGCCATGCACGCCCGCCGCCGGACCCATATCGATTACATGGTCGGCGGTCAGGATGGCTTCCTCGTCATGCTCCACCACGATCACGGTATTGCCCAGATCGCGCAGCCCCTGCAGGCTTTCCAGCAAGCGCTCATTGTCGCGCTGGTGCAGGCCGATGGAGGGTTCATCCAGCACATAAAGAACCCCGGTGAGGCCGGAGCCGATCTGGCTAGCCAAGCGGATGCGCTGACTTTCACCGCCGGAAAGCGTTCCGGAAGAACGGCTTAGCGTGAGATACTCAAGTCCGACATCGACCAGAAACTTTAACCGCTCGCGGATTTCCTTGAGGATCCGGTAGGCGATGGCCTTGTCCTTTTCGGACAGCGTCGCCTCCACCGTGTCAAACCATTCCCGGGCGTGCTGGATCGATTTCTCGGCGGCCGCGGATATATCGATACCGTCAATCTTTACCGCCAACGCCTCGTCTTTCAGGCGCTTGCCCCCGCAACGCTCGCATGGCGCGGCGGACTGAAAGCGGGACAGCTCCTCGCGCATCCAGGCGGACTCGGTTTCTTTCCACCGGCGTTCCAGATTGGGGATGACGCCTTCGAACGGCTTGGTCGTCTCGAACTTTCGGACCTCGTCGTCATAGGTGAAGCGGACTTTGTCCCCGCCCGTGCCATAGAGCACGACCTGGCGGAAATCCTCATCCAGCTCCCGCCAGGGCTTGGTCATCGGCGCCTTGTAGTGCCTGGCGAGCGCGCGCAGGGTCTGCAGGTAGAGTTTCGAGGTTGTCCGGGTCCATGGCTTGATCGCGCCAGCATCCAGGCTTTTGGACGGATCGGGCACGACCAGCGCCGGGTCGAACTGAAGCTCCAGCCCCAGCCCATCGCATTCGGGGCAGGCCCCGAACGGGTTGTTGAACGAGAACAGGCGCGGCTCGATCTCCGGGATCGTGAAGCCTGAAACCGGACAGGCGAACTTTTCCGAGAAGATGATCCGCTCGGCATTGCCCTTCTTGTCGGTTTCGTCGGCCAGCTCCGCCACAGCGATGCCGTCGGCAAGCTCCAGCGCGGTTTCCAGCGAATCCGCCAGCCGCGTTTCCAGACCTTCGCGTACGACCAGCCGGTCCACGACCACGTCGATGTCGTGCTTGAATTTCTTGTCCAGCTCTGGTGCGTCTTCGATCGGATAGAATTCGCCATCCACCTTCACGCGCTGGAAGCCGCGCTTCATCAGCTCCGCGAACTCCTTGCGGTATTCGCCCTTTCGGCCCCGCACGATGGGGGCCAGCAGGTAAAGCCGCGTGCCCTCATCCATGGCCAAAATGCGGTCGGCCATCTGGCTGACGGTCTGGCTGGTGATCGGCTCGCCCGTGGCGGGGGAGTAGGGCACGCCCACCCGCGCCCAGAGCAGGCGCATATAGTCGTAAATCTCGGTGACGGTGCCGACCGTGGAGCGCGGATTCTTGGACGTCGTTTTCTGCTCGATGGAGATTGCCGGCGACAGACCCTCGATCGAATCCACGTCCGGCTTCTGCATCAGCTCCAGGAACTGGCGCGCATAGGCCGACAGCGACTCCACATAGCGCCGTTGCCCCTCGGCATAGATGGTGTCGAACGCCAGCGACGACTTGCCGGAACCGGACAGGCCGGTGATTACCACCAGCTCGTCCCGCGGGATCTCGACCGTGACGTCGCGCAGATTGTGTTCGCGCGCGCCCTGCACGCGAATGGATTTCATGCTTTCAGCCATAGGACCGTCTAAAACGTCTCGAACCGGCGAATCGAACTTCGCCGTATTTTTACGACAGGATGTTTGACGATGCGAACATAATGTGAACATCTTATGCGCCGCCCGCGCCGTCATCCACAGGCCAGATGGGGCGGACGCTTTAGATGGCAAGCCGCTCGCGGCATAAGCAACACAGCGAATTTGAAGAATCGGTATGGAGAGGTCTCATGGCCGGCAGCGTCAACAAAGTCATTCTGGTGGGCAATCTGGGCCGCGACCCGGAAATCCGCTCGCTGAATTCCGGCGATCGCGTCGCCAATCTGCGTCTCGCAACCTCGGAAAACTGGCGTGACAAGGCCAGCGGCGAGCGGCGCGAGAAGACGGAATGGCACTCCATCGCCATCTTCAATGAGAACCTCGTGAAGGTTGCGGAGAATTATCTGCGCAAGGGCTCCAAGGTTTATATCGAAGGCCAGCTCCAGACCCGTAAATGGCAGGACCAGCAGGGGCAGGACAAATACACGACCGAGATCGTGCTGCAGAAGTTCCGCGGCGAGCTTCAGATGCTCGACTCCAAGGTCGAGGGCGGCGGCTCCTATGGCGGCGGCTCCAGCGACCAGGGCGGTTATTCGTCTGGCGGCGGCTCCGGCGGCGGTCAGAAGGAAGATTTCGAACTCGACGACGAAATCCCGTTCTAGGGGCTGACGCCAGACCATGCGCGTCCTGATACTCGGCGGTTACGGGTTTGTCGGCGCGCAACTGATGGCGGCCCTCTCACAACGCGGCCACGATGTATGCGGCGCCGGGCGGGACATTGCGTTCGCCCGGCGCCGTTATGCGTTCTGGGACTGGGCCGAGATCGATTTTGCCGATCCGCCGGCCCAGCCCCGCTGGGCGGAAATTCTGAACGGCGTCGACGCTGTCATAAATTGCGTTGGCGTGCTGCAGGACGGCGGCAGGGATTCCACCCGTACGGCGCACATATCCGGCGCGGAGAGCGTGTTCCGGGCGTGCGAGGCGAATGGCGTCCGCCGGTTCATACAGATCTCGGCCGTCGGGGATGGCCCGCTTTCGCCGGAGTACTCGCGATTTTCGCCCTCATGGTGACCCGGCCCGTTTTTTCCTGATCGCTGACATGCGGGAACGCATGGGGATCAGGGGTCGACTTCCCGCCGCCTTGGCTTAGGAACGCCCGGCAAGGCTATTGAACGGCGCGGCGCGAGACATGAGCAACCGGAACGCAATTTCAGTCAGCTGGCGCGACGAATTCCGCGCCACGTTCCGGCTCGCCTGGCCGCTGATCATCGCGCAGATGGCGCAGATGGCGCTGACCACGACCGACGTCATCATGATGGGCTGGCTGGGGCCGGAGCCGCTGGCCGCGGGCACCATCGCCATGACGCTGGTCCACCCGGTGATGATCGGGGGCATCGGTTTGCTGACAGCCACCGCGCCGATGATTTCGCAGGCGATTGGCGCGGGCCGCTACCGGCTGGTGCGGCGCACCGTGCGGCCGGGGCTGTGGATCTCCGTCCTGCTCAGCCTGATCGGCGTGCCGCTCTTGCTGAACGGCGGCCCGCTTCTGCGGCTGCTGGGGCAGGAGCCGCACCTGACAGTGATGGCGGGCGACTATCTGTTGTTCGCCGCCTGGGCCGTTCCGGCCGCGATTCTCCTCACGCCGCCCAAATCGCTGATTTCCGCGCGGGGGGATACGCCGGTGATCCTGGGCGTCACGCTGTTCGGCGTCGTCCTGAACGCGTTCAGCAATTACGCGCTGATGTTCGGCAATTTCGGATTTCCGCGGATGGAGCTTCAGGGCGCGGGCGTCAGCACCACGCTGACCGCCTGGGCGATGTTCGCGATGTTGCTGGTTTATATCACGCGTCATCGCCGCTACCGGCGCTACATGGTCCTGGCGCGGATATGGAAGCCAGACTGGCCGCAGTTCCGTGAAATTTTCCGTATCGGAACGCCGATCGCCATGACCATGGTGGCGGAGGTCGGCATCTTTGCCGCCGCGGCCATTATGATGGGCTGGCTGGGCGTGAATGAACTTGCCGCCCACGCCGTGGCGGTGCAATGCGCGGCCATCGCCTTCATGGTGCCGTTCGGCCTCAGCCAGGCGACAACCATCCGGGTCGGGCTGGCCCACGGGGCGGGCAGCCCGGACCGGGTCCGCAAGGCGGGCTACGCATCGCTGGCGCTGGCGGCGGGGTTCGCGGCGACGACCTGCACGCTGTTCCTGATCGCGCCGGTCGCGCTGGTCTCGCTCTATCTGGATCCCGGCGATCCGGCCAATCAGGCCAGCGTGGCCCTGGCGGCCTCCTATCTTGTCGTCGCGGGCCTGTTTCAGTTCGTGGACGCGGGGCAGGTGGTCTCCGCCGCCGCTTTGCGCGGGCTGAGCGATACGCGAATTCCGATGATGGTGGCGATCGCCGGTTACTGGCTGGTCGGCGCGCCGCTTGGCTATGTCTGCGCCTTCACGTTCGGCATGCGCGGGGTCGGAATATGGCTGGGGCTTGCCGCGGGGCTGGCCTTTGTGGCGGTCGTGCTGACCACCCGGTTTTCGCTGCGCGACCGCCTGGCGGCAAGGCGGACCGTTCAGGCTTCTCCATAAAGCAAAGCCCCCGGTTTTGGGGAAACCGGGGGCTTCTATTCCGTCTCGCGGGCCGCTGCGTGGGGCTGCTCGATGGGGTTTTCGACGATGCGGACCGCCGAGACGGTGTTCGGTTGGGCGGTTAGATGACGGTCGGGGTAAAGGCCGACACGAAGACCGCCGCGACGCACACGGTCAGCAGCGTATAGCTGGCGCCGACCATAGCGGAGGTGATTTTGTCGAGACTGAGCATTTTGTTTCTTCCTTGGTTTAACGACTTCTCTTTTCACTTTTGGAGCTCTTGGCGGCTCCGTTGCGGGGCTTGTTTTCCCGTCTTGTTGATTATCGATAAATCCATATCGAATAACGGTCAAGTGGTTTTTATCGTTTTTCGATGAAGTTTTTTTCATAAACGATAAAAAATATGACGTAAAAAGGCCCGCCAGCGACGCTGACGGGCCTTTAAGTCACTGAATTTAAATGAGCTCTAGTCTCTGAACAGGCTCAGAACGATGGCTGCGGCAACCCAGCCCACCAGTAGGTGCGAGGCATCGATCAGCAACAGCGTTGTCGAGTGGGCGGGGCTGTAGACCCAGCCATACATGCAAAATGACAGGCCGAAGAACAGCCACAGCACCCCCGCGCGGCGGGCGGCGCCAGCAGGAGAGGCAATGGCGTTCCAGCGCAGGGCGACGGCCAGGCCGATTGCGGTCAGCAGCGAAATGATAAAGCCGACGGCCATCCAGGCGGGGCTTCCCTCCTGCAGCTCGGCTTCCGTGTAGCCCATGGCGCTGACCCAGGCCTCGGAGAACAGTACGCCGTACCAAAGGAAGCCGACGGCATAGATGACGATGGCTGCTACAATCACGGCAACCACATTGATTCCTGCAATCTTAGGCATGATGTTTCCTCCCCAGGGCGGGCGCGTTATGACCCGCCCGTTATTTACGGCGACTCATGGCCGCTGACGCCTGATTTTACGCCCCTTCACAAAGAAAGCCGACAAGAAAACAAATGGCCCGTATCCTGATCACGTCCGCCTTGCCCTATATCAACGGCATCAAGCATCTGGGGAATCTGGCCGGTTCCATGCTGCCGGCGGACGTCTATGCGCGGGTCAAGCGGCTGGAAGGAGACGAGGTCCTTTATCTGTGCGCGACCGACGAACACGGCACCCCGGCGGAGCTGGCGGCGGCCGAGGCCGGGATGGACGTGCGGAGTTATTGCGACGAACAGCACGCGCTGCAAAAGCGGGTAGGGGAGGAGTTCGGCCTCTCCTGGGACTGGTTTGGCCGCTCCTCCAATCCTCAGAACTCCGAGCTGACCCAGCATTTCGCGCAGGTTTTGGAAGACAAGGGCCTGATTGCCGAGAGCGTCGACGAGCAGGTCTATTCCAACGCCGACAAACGCTTCCTGCCCGATCGCTATGTCGAGGGGGAGTGTCCGGTTTGCGGATTTGAGCGCGCCCGGGGCGACCAGTGCGATAATTGCGGGTCGCTTCTGGATCCGGTTGACCTGAAAAATCCGCGCTCAACGATTTCCGGCTCCACGGACCTGGAAGTCCGCAAGACCCGACACCTGCATCTTCTCCAATCGAAGATGGAAGACCGGCTCCGCGATTGGGTGGACGCAGCGGACGGCTGGCCCTCTCTGGCCAAGTCCATCGCCTATAAATGGCTGGACGAGGGGCTGAAGGACCGCGCGATCACCCGCGATCTGGACTGGGGCGTGCCGGTGCTGAAGGACGGCGAACCGCGTGAGGGGTTCGAGGAAAAAGTCTTCTATGTCTGGTTCGACGCCCCCATCGAGTATATCGCGGCCGCCGCCGAATGGGCCGAGGCGACCGGCGGGGAGTGGGAGCGCTGGTGGCGCACCGACAAGGGCGCGGACGATGTCTCCTATGTCCAGTTCATGGGCAAGGATAATGTCGCCTTCCACGCCGTCTCTTTTCCCGTGACGATTCTGGGCTCCGAGGAGCCGTGGAAAACGGTGGACCGGCTGAAAGCCTTCAACTGGGTCACCTGGTATGGCGGCAAGTTCTCCACGTCGAACAAGCGCGGCGTCTTCATGGACCAGGCGCTTTCGCTGCTGCCCGCCGATTACTGGCGCTGGTACCTGATGGCGAACGCGCCGGAGGGTTCGGACGCGGCGTTTACCTGGGAAGGGTTCCAGGCGGCGGTGAACGCCGACCTCGCCAACACGCTCGGCAATTTCATCAACCGGATCACCAAATATACGGCCTCGAAGTTCGACGGCGCGGTCCCCGCGGCGGGAGAGCCGGGCGAAGCGGAGGCCTGGATGGCGGCGGAGCTGGAACAGCGCTTGCCGCAGCTTGTGGCCCACTACGACGCCATGGATTTCCGCAAGGCGGCGGCGGAGACCCGCGCCATCTGGGCGGCCGGCAATGAATATCTCACCCGCGCCGAACCCTGGGTGAAGTACAAGGAAGACGTGGACGCCGCCGCGATCGGCGTGCGCACGGGCTTGAACCTGGCGGTCCTTTTCGGCCTCATCGCCCAGCCGCTCGTGCCATTCGCGGCGAAGAAAATTCTCGATGCGCTGGACGTGCCGGAAGATCAGCGAAACTGGGACTTCAGCGATCCCAAGGCCCTGCTGGACCGGTTGCCTCACGGCCATGCCATCCAGCCGCCGGACGTGCTGTTCGCCAAGATCGAGGACGAACAGATCGAGGAATGGTCCGCCCGCTTCGGCGGCGGCGAATAATGTTTTCCCCGTCGCATTGACGGCGCGCCGCGGCCACGGTCGAATGCGCGCAATCGAAATCAATAATGCGATGGGAAAATCATATGCGCCGCATGCTCCTGGCCGCCACGGCCACACTCGTCATGGCCGCTCCGGCCCTTGCTCAGGATGATCTGAAGTCCGCGATCCAGAGCGATTACCACGCCTATCTGGGCGATCTCTACAAGCATTTTCACGCCAATCCCGAACTCTCCCTGATGGAGAACGAGACCGCGGCGCGTCTGGCTGAAGAGCTGCGCACGGCGGGGTTCGAAGTGACGGAAAATGTCGGCGGCACAGGCCTTGTCGCGACGATGGAGAACGGCGAGGGGCCGACCGTCATGCTGCGCGCGGACATGGACGGCCTGCCGGTGGAAGAAAAAACCGGCGTCGATTACGCCTCCACTGCGACACAGGAAGATCGCCGGGGCCAGATGCAGCCTGTCATGCACGCCTGCGCCCACGACACCCACATGACCGCGCTGGTCGGCGCCGCGCGCCAGCTGGCGGAGCGCAAGGATGAATGGTCCGGCACGCTGGTCCTGATCGGCCAGCCGGCCGAAGAGATCGGCCTCGGCGCCCGCGACATGCTGGAGGACGGTCTCTATGAGCGTTTCCCGCAGCCGGACTCGGTCGTCTCCTTCCACACATTTTCCTACATCCCGGCCGGCAAGATCGGCTATGTGCCGGGCTATGCGATGGCCAATGTCGACTCCGTGGACGTCCATGTGAAAGGCATTGGCGGTCATGGCTCCGCGCCGCACACGGCCAAGGACCCCATCGCGCTGTCGGCCTACATCATCACCGGCCTGCAGACGCTGGTTTCCCGCGACATCAATCCGCTGGATACCGGCGTGGTGACAGTCGGCGCGATCAATGCCGGCACCAAGCACAACATCATCCCCGAGGAGGCGCACCTCCAGATCACGGTCCGCTCCTTCAAGGACGAAGTCCGTCAGGACCTGCTTGAAGGCATTGAGCGCGTGGCCGTGGGACAGGCGCAAGCCTTCGGCGTCCCCGATGACCTGATGCCTGTCGTTGAAGTGGAGGAGCCCTATACGCCCGCCACCTATAATGATCCCGAACTGACCGCGCAGGGCGTCGAAGTCCTGAAAGCGCGCTTCGGCGAGGAGGCCATCGTGCAGATGGACCCGATCACCGGCGGCGAGGATTTCTCCCGCTACAGCCGCACCGATGAGGATATTCCCGCCTTCATGTTCTGGGTCGGCGGCACGCCGCAATCGGTGATCGACGAATACGCCGCGAAGGATCAGGGCCCGCCCCCGAACCATTCGGCCTATTTCGCGCCGGACCCGGAAGCGTCTGTCACGATGGGCGCGGAAGGCATGGCCGCCATCGCCATGGACCTGATGAAGCCGCAGGGCTGATGGGGATCATTCCTCGCTTTTAATTGCTTCTGGCAATTATCCGGCCGTGATATCCTCCCCGGGCTTCATCGCCTGGGGAGGCATCCATGAAAATTCGGGTTCTTTTCGGAACGGCGCTGGCGTTTGCGGCGGCCGGGGGCATTCATGTTACTTCCGCGCCGCAGCAAACGGCTGGCAATCGGCTTGACCCCATGGATCCGCTCTCGGTGGCGCGTACGCTGTGCGGCGGCCCTGACGGCAATGGTTTTCTGAAACGCCGTGCGGCCTTCCTGACGGCGGCCTCGGCCTATGCACAGGATGCCGGTCTGGGCGAGGGGGCGGCGACGGATCCCGTCACCGGCCTCGGCCCGTCCTATCTGGAGATCACGACCGGCAGCGGCGAAGCGCGTCAGCAATTCCTGCAAGGTTTGCGCTGGGCAAACGCCTTCAACCATGCCGCCGCCATCCAGTCCTTCCGCGCCGCGCAGGCGGCCGATCCTGATTGCGCCATGTGCCTGTGGGGCGAGTCCTGGGCGCTGGGGCCAAACATCAACGCGCCCATGAACCCGGACGACAATGCGCGCGCCCTGGAGACGGCCCGCGCCGCTCTAGCCCGCAGCGATAGCGCCGGTCCAACGGAGCAAGCCCTCATAAATGCGCTTCAGACACGCTATTCCGATGCGCCGGACGCGGACCGGGCGGCGCTGGACGCCGCCTTCGCGGACGCCATGGCCGGGGCAGCGGACGCCTATCCGGACAATGACGAGATTCAGTCGCTGGCGGTTGAAGCGGCAATGGACACGCAAGCCTGGGACTACTGGGAAGCGGACCAGCTGACCTCCAAGGGGCGCATGGGCGCGGCGCTGCAACGGCTGGAGCGCGTGTTGACGCGCAATCCGGACCATGCGCCGTCTATCCATCTCTATATCCACGCCACGGAAGCCTCGGCCAATCCATGGCGCGCGGAGCCCTATGCGGAGCGTCTGGCGGCGCTGGCCCCCAGGGCGGGCCATCTGGTGCATATGCCGTCCCACACCTATTACCGCATCGGCCGCTTTGCCGATTCCATCGAGACCAATATCGATGCGGTGGTGGCCGACGAGGCGTATCTGGACGCTGCGGGCGAGGACGCCAGCCCGGTCTATCGCTACGGCTATTATCCGCACAATGTCCATTTCGTTCTGACTTCCGCCCAGCGCGCCGGCGATGCGCAAACCGTCGCCGCGTTCGGCCCGAAACTGGCCGAGGCGCTGCCGCCTGAAATGGCGAAGACCGCCGCCTGGGTGACGCCCATCGCCGCGGCGCCCACGCTGGCCGCGGTTCAGTTTGAGGCCCCCGAAACCATTCTGGCCCGTTCGGCGCCGCCTGACGGCGCGCATGATTTCCTGAAAGCCGCTGCGCTTTATGCGCGGGGGGAGGCGCAGGCCCGTTCAGGCGATGCCCCCGCCGCGCGTGAAACGGCCGAAGAAATTTCCGCCCTGAAAGCGGAGGGAGATTTTCAGGACCTGATCGACGGCTTCGTTCCTGCGCTGGAAGTCGTGGAAATCATGCATCAGGTGGTGCTGGGCCGCGCGGCGGTCGCCGATGAGGATTACGCCGCCGCCATTGATCATTTTGGCGCGGCGGCCACGATACAGGACGCTTTGCCCTATACGGAGCCGCCATACTGGTACTATCCGGTGCGGCAGAGCTATGCGGCGGCGCTACTGATGGACCGCCAGATTCCGCGGGCCGAGCAGGAATTCTATCGCACGCTTGTGCAGAACCCCGATAATGCCTGGGCTTATTGGGGGTTGGCCATGGCCCGCGAGGCCCGGGGCGATGTCGACGGCGCCGCGCTGGCGCGTCAGCAGGCTGGGCGCGGCTGGTTGGGCGAAGAAGGCGGCCCATCGCTGGACCAGCTGTAAAGGCCGGTCAGCCCGCCGCGACAGTCCAGAGCATGATCAGGCCCACCTCTGTCGAATTGCCCGCGCCATGGGCGATGATCGGGGCGAGCAGGCTGCGCGACCGCTCCATCAGCCAGACATAGATCAGCCCCCAGGCGAAGGCGTAGCTCTGCTGCGCAAGGGCCATGTGAAGCGGATCGACGACAAAGGCCTGCCAGTGCGCCACGCCGAACATCAGCGCAACCGCCACCCCGGCCAGCGGAATCTCGAACGCGCCGGCCCGCACGCGCCCCGGCAGGAACAAGACCAGCCCGCCCACCAGCAGCCCGCGGAAGATGGTTTCCTCCGCCAGTCCGGTGATCGCCAGCGCCGCCAGCCAGCCGGGGGAGTCCACCGGATCGACAGGATAGGTTTCGTTCAGAGGTCCGCCAGAGAGCATCTGTGGCCAGTAATCGGCGACCAGCATGATCAGGCCCATCGTTATACCGATCAGCAGCGCCAGCCCGGCATAGCTGCGCCCCGGCGGCCAACGCAGATGCGCGTCGGCCCGCGGCAGCGCGAACCGCATCACGATAATCCCGAGAAGCCCCAAAAGCGCCTGAAACAGGATGGCCAGTCCGACATAGATCCAGATGCGGCCGTCAAAGAACTCCGGCCCGTTCAGATACAGCCATTTGGCCGGAATTCGGCCCAGCCGCAGCATTCCCTCCATCAGGAGGCCGGCGGCAATGAGAGCGATCAGCGAGGAAAGGCGGAACCGGAAACCGGTGACCTGAAAAAACGGACGGGCGGGGCGCGCGGCGGGGAGCGTGTCAGTCATGCCCCCATTTGAAGGCGGCGCGGCGTCAGGTCTTGAACCTATGTGACGCTTCGCTGCGCCAGCGCCGCCATTGCCCCGGCGTGTATCCGGTGAGGGCTTTGACGCCGCGATTCATGTGCGGCTGATCGGCGAACCCCGCCTGCGCCGCGATGTCCGCCAGGCGGTCTTCCGCCCCGACAATTTGCCGCCAGGCCGCACGGGCGCGCGCCTCGGCCCGATAGCGCGCGGGCGGCAGGCCATAGAGCCGGCTGAACTGCCGGGTCAATGTTTCCCGCGTCAGGCCCGCTTCCGACGCCCAGTCCGCTATTCCCGCCGCGCCGTCATGCGTCAGCGCCCGCGCCAGCAGGTCCGGCGCGTCACCCTGCGCGGCGGCGTCTTCCGTCATCATCTCAATCAGTAAATCCGCCGCTTCCGCCCGGTCATTCGCGGCCGCCGCGACGATGGCGTCGGGATCGCGAACCCTGCCGCAGCAGGGGCCGAATTCGGCGCTGAAGGGCAGGGGCAGGTCCAGCACCATGGATGGCCGCCGCGCCAGCCCGTCTCTGTGAGCGGAAAACGCGCCATGAATCAGAACATCGCCCGCTTCCACGCGCCACCGTCCCGAATCCCCGGCCTCCTCGTATGCGCCGCTCAGGATCAGCGTGGCATACGGGCGATCATGCCGGTGATGGGCGATTTCGCGCGTCATCGGCAATTGGTAAGGATAGGCGGCATGGGGCGCGGGCTGCGTCGGCATATCGCATGTTTAAATCAGGATTCAGCGCCCGTCAGCCTAAGGTTTTTTAATGTTCGAGGAGTGCCGCCCATGACCGAATTCACGCCCCGCCGCGCCTTCGCCGGCGCGCCCTGGGAAGCCAGGGTCGGGTATTGCCGGGCCGTGCGGTGCGGGCCGCATATCTGGGTCACGGGCTGTGCCCCGGTGGCGGAGGATGGATCGGTCGTCGCGCCCGGCGACGCCAACGCCCAGACTGTCCGCTGTCTGCAGGTGATCGACAAGGCGCTGCGCGATGTCGGCGCGGATATGAGCCACGTCGTGCGCACCCGCATGTTCGTGACCGATATCAGCCGGTGGGAAGCGGTCGGCGATGCGCACCGCGCCGTTTTCGCGGACCATCCCCCGGCGACGACAATGGTCGAGGTCAGCGCTCTGATCGATCCGGCCATGCTGGTGGAAATCGAGGCCGAAGCCTTCGTTCCGCCTGATGGATAGCCGTTTGACGCCGCATGTTTCGCCGCGTCATATCACTAACGTGAAATTCGATCCCCGAACCTTTTTCAGCCATGGCGATGCGTGGCGCTATGGCCGCCGCGTGATCGACTATGCGCGCCGCGAGATCGTCGTTCTGGTCCTGCTTGTGCTGATCGCAGGGGCGGCCTTCATCTTCGTCGAGCTGGCAAGCGAGGTGCTGGAAGGCGATACGGCCGCATTCGACCGCGCCGTCCTGAACGCGCTGCGCGTGGAGGGGCAGCCGGGCGACCCTGTTGGTCCGCATTGGCTGGAAGACATGGCGCGGGACATCACCAGCCTTGGCGGAATCGCCATCCTGACCCTGGTGACCCTCATCAGCGCGGTTTACCTGTTGCTCACCCGGAAGGCGGGCGCGGCCCTGTTTATCGTGACCGCGGTGATCGGCGGGTCGCTGCTCTCCTCCGGTCTCAAGGCGCTGTTCGAGCGCGCCCGTCCGGACGCAATCTATCAGGCCGTCCCGGTTTTCTCGGCCAGCTTTCCCAGCGGCCACGCAACGCTGTCGGCCGTCACATACCTGACCCTGGGCGCCTTGCTGATGCGGGTGCAGGAGCGACGCCGCGCCAAGGTTTTCGTTATGGGAACGGCCGTGACGCTGACCATGCTGGTCGGCCTGACGCGGGTCTATTTCGGCGTTCACTGGACGACGGACGTGCTGGCCGGATGGACGCTGGGTGCGGCCTGGGCGGCGGGGGCCTGGCTGGTTCTGTTGCTGCTTCAGCGCCGCGCGGGGGAGGCGGAGGCTCCGCCGGCGGACCCACAATAGGCTTTTCTGGCCCGCGCGCACTGGCGCGCCCGTCTGTGACCGCTACATTGCGGATCAAACGGTCAGGGGATTCTTGATTCATGGGTGAGCTTTTCAACGGCGGATCGCTGATTCCGGCTGAAGCCAGTGTCGCTGTCTTTGCCGCGCTTTTTGTTATCGCCGCCGCCGGCTTCCTTCTGGAAAAGACCAATTGGGGCAAGGCCGTCACTGGCGCCGTCTGGGCCATCCTGATCGCGATTGTCCTGTCCAATCTTCATATTATTCCCCGCGACGCTCCGGCCTATGGCGTGGTGTTTGACTATCTCGTCCCGGTCCTCGTCCCGCTCTTCCTGTTCGACGCCGATTTGCGGCGCATCGTGCGGGAAACCGGGCGCACGCTGGGCGCGTTCGGACTGGCTTGCGCGGGCACGGTTCTGGGCGCGCTGATTGGCGTTGTGGTGCTGGATCTGGGCGCGCGGGAGCCTGCGCTGGCCGGCATTTTCACCGCCACCTATGTCGGCGGGTCGGTGAACTATGCCGCGCTGATCGAATCCACCGGCTTCGACAACGCCAATGTCGTCTCCGCCGCCACGGCCATCGACAATCTGATGAGCGCGCTTTTCCTCGCCATGCTGGCCCTGATGCCGGGCTGGGCGTGGCTGGCGCGCCGTTTCCCGCAGCATGATTTCACTGACGATACGCCCGATGACGGGCAGGAAACCGCCATGGCTCAGACCGATGCGGCATGGGTCACCTCCGGCTCCATGGCTCTGGCTCTGGCCGGGTCGATCCTGATTGTCGCGGTGTCGAACGGCATCGTCGACTGGCTGAATATCGAATCCTATCGCTACCTGATCATCACCATTCTGGCGGTGGTTCCGGCGACCGCCTTCCCCAACACCATGAAAAAGCTGCAGGGCGGGTTCGAACTGGGCCTGATCCTCGCTTTTGTCTTTTTCGCCGCCATCGCGGCGGGCGCCGATATCCCGAACCTGATCTCGGTCGCGCCGATTCTGGCCGTGTTCGTGCTGATCATTCTCGCCGTGCACGCCATTGTCGTGTTCGGTCTCGGCTCCCTGCTGAAAATATCGCTCCCCGAACTCATCATCGCGTCCAACGCCGCCGTCCTCGGCGCAACCACGGCCCCGGCGCTGGCCGCCGTAAAAGGCTGGCGCAAGCTGATCACGCCAGGCGTTCTGGTGGGCGTGCTCGGCTATGCGGTGGGCACGTTCCTGGGGGTGGGGGTATTCGAGTTCTGGAAGGCTGCGGGCGGTTAAGCCGTTGTGACGGCTGCTCGCTCGATCAGAACGTCCTGCTTCACATTCGCCGTCCCCGCGCCATAGGCGAGGAAGGAGTCCGCCACGCGCGCCTCGATAAAGGCGTCCGCGACGTCCTGCGGCGCGCGTTCTATCAGCACGGCCGCCTGCAGGCACAGCGCGGCGCGTTCGACCCATGCCCGCGCCGACGCTTCGCCCTTCGCCAGCGAGTCTGACGGATCGGCCAGCCAAGCGGCCCATTCGGCTAGTTTCGGGTGCGCCTCGGCGGCCGGGCGCAGGGCCGTTTTCAGCGCCTCCGCTGCTGCATCTTCCCGGTTCAGGGCGCGCAGGACGTCCAGCGCGATGACATTGCCCGATCCCTCCCAGATGGCGTTCAGCGGCGATTGCCGGAACAGGCGCGGAAGGCCCGATTCCTCGACATATCCGGCCCCGCCCAGCGCCTCCATCGCCTCGTAGGCCGCGCCTGGCGCGCGTTTGCAGATCCAGTATTTGGCGATCGGCGTGATGATCCGGCTCAGCGCCGCGGCCTCCTCGTCGCGCGCCAGCGTCTTGTCGAAACTTTCGGCGACCAGGAAGGCGAGGGCGGTGGCCGCCTCCGCCTCAAGACTCAGGTCGGAAAGCACGGCCCGCATCAAAGGCTGATCGACCAGTTTCTTCTGGAAAGCGGCCCGTCCCTGCGCGTGATGGGCGGCAAAAGCAGCCCCGCGCCGTATCTGGGCGGCGGAGCCGGCGATGCAGTCCAGCCGCGTATGGTGCACCATCTCGATAATGGTGCGCACGCCGCGCCCCGGCTCGCCGACCCGCCGCGCCCATGCGCCGCGATATTCGATCTCGCTGGAGGCGTTGGAGCGGTCGCCCAGCTTGTCCTTCAGGCGCTGTATTTCCATCGCATTGCGCTGTCCGTCGGGCGTCCAGCGCGGGACTAGGAAGCAGGACAGCCCCGCTTCCTCATAGGCCAGCGTCAGGAAGGCGTCGCACATCGGCGCCGAACAGAACCATTTATGGCCCGTCAGGCTGACCTCGTCGTCCGACCCGTCCAGCGGTTCGGCGCGCGTGGTGTTCGCCCGTACGTCCGACCCGCCCTGTTTTTCGGTCATCGCCATGCCCATGGTCGCGCCGATCTTGTCCGGCGCGGGGAGGGTGCGCGGGTCATACGCGGCGCTGGTCACGCGCGGCGCCCATTCTTCCGCCGACCATTGGGCGCGTTTCAGGGCCGGAACCACGGCATAAGTCATCGACATGGGGCAGCAGACCCCGTCATCGGACCAGCCCATCAGCATCATCAGCGCCGAATGCGCGACATGCCCGCCCGCGGGGTGCGTCCATGCGCGCGCCGAAACGCCGCCCGAAAGCCCGGTTTCCATCAGCGCGTGATAGGCGGGATGGAACTCCACCTCGTCGATACGCTGTCCGTAACGGTCGAAAGCTTTCAGCGCCGGCGGGTTTTCATTCGCCACGCGCCCCAGCTCCCGCAACGCCTGCGCCCCCGTTTCGCGGCCGAACGCGGTCAGATGCGCGGCCTGGCCGTCCGGGTCGCCGCCGGGCAAGGCGCGTTCGACATGGGTTTTCAGGATGGGATCGCCGGCAAACGCGTCCAGATCGCCTATCGGATCGGCCTGATTGGCGACCTCATGGGTGGCGAGATCGGCGCGCGGGCGGAAATTTGTCATTGGTTTGCCTCGGGCCGGACTTCAAGAACAGGCTCCTCTACGGCGTCCTCCCGGAAGCGAACCGTGCAAAAGGGCATGTCTGTTGCGGTCTCGTAGCCATGCAGAGTCACGCCCTCGATGAATAAAAGCAGGGCGTCATTGGGGAAATCCTGCGTATCGGGACCCTTCTCGACCCCCTCCAGCATCGCCGCCAGAAGGTTGTTTCGATAGCGGAGGTTCTCCGACGCCGTGTCCTCGGCCTGCCGCGCCCGGGTCATATCCAGCGCCTGCGCCATGTGTTCCTGCGTCGTGGCGGCCAGAAACTCGCCATTCACCAGCAGGGGAATCAGCCCCCGCTGGCGCAGACCGGCTGCAAATTCGCTGTCTTCGGCGGGGTGGGAATACTGGATTGTGACCTGTTTCAAGGCGCTATCGCTCCTCAATCAATGTAACCCATGGCAATTTTTCGGCGGCGAAGGCATCGCCCGTGGGCGTGAATTGGTCAGGATTGTCGAAGGTTCCGATCAGGAAATGCGTCTCTCCGGCCCATTTCTCGCTGGAAAACGACACCGGCGTCCCGCAAACTGCGCAGAATCCGCGCGCGGTTGCGGGCGAACTCTCATGAAGATCGGGCGGATTCGGCCATGAAACCTGACCGGTTTCGAATCCGATCCATGTCGAAAACGCCCCGCCGGTGGAGCGGCGGCAGTCTTCGCAATGGCAATTGGCGACGAATTTCGGGTCTCCGGCGGCCTTGAAGCGCACCTTTCCACACCGGCATCCGCCTTCGAACTCACTCATGCCCGGCCTCTGGCCCACTCATAAAGCGCGACCGCAGCCGCGACGGAAACGTTCAGGCTTTCCACCTTATCGCTGATCGGGATGCGCGCCAGCGAATCACAGGCCTCGGCGACGGACGGCCGCAGCCCTTTTTCCTCGGCGCCCATGACCAGAACCACGGCGTCTTCGCCGGAAACCGCCTCGGACAGCGCGATCTCCGCTTCTCCGGCCAGTCCCACGGCGCGCCATCCGCGCTTTGTCAGTTCGTTCAGGGCGCGGGAAAGATTGACCACGCGCGCGGTCGGTACGGTTTCCGCCGCGCCTACGGCGGTTTTGGCCAATCCGCCGGACAGGGGCGGGGCCTTGCGGTCCTGCATGATGATTCCCCTGGCGCCGAATGCGGCGGCCGAACGGTAGATCGCCCCAGCGTTCCGCGGGTCGGTCACGCCGTCCAGCATCACGATCAGACCTTGCGCCGGCGAAATCAGATCCTCCAGCGATACGCCGTCAGGCTGTTTCGTCTTCAGCGCCACGCCCTGATGCACCGCGCCATCGGGCAGCATGGCGTTCAGCGCCTTGGGGTCGACGATCTCCGCACGGTCGGCGAAGGCGCTGAAGCCCTCGGTGGCGGCGTTCCGCGTCAGATAGAGGCCCAGAATCTTCCGGTCCGGGTTGTTCAGCGCCGCCAGCGCGGCGTGCGATCCCCATATCCAGGCGATATTATCGGCATTGTTCTGCGTTCCCTGACGCCGGGGCGCCTTTGAGCGGTTGCGTGGGTTTTGGGCCATCGTTATATCTCCCCGCTCCGATCTGGACGGAGCCGGTAAAATTGCTTCGCTAAAGGGGTCGCGTATCACGCCCCTTTGCGGTTTGCACGGTCCCGGAGCCGAGTCTGGATTCGGAACGCGCCTCGCGCGGCGGCGAACGCCGGAGTTGGAGGGGTGGGAGAGTGGTTAAATCCAGCAGACTGTAAATCTGCCCGCTATGCGTACGCTGGTTCGAATCCAGCCCCCTCCACCATTTCCGTTCGTCGTCCGGGCCACTATAGAAGGCGTGGCGACACGGGCGGGCATAGCTCAATGGTAGAGCCACAGCCTTCCAAGCTGAAGATGCGGGTTCGATTCCCGCTGCCCGCTCCAACGCCTCAAAGGCGTTGCAATTATCGCCCAATCGATTAGATAGCGGCGCAAACGCGCGCGTCCCGCGCATTATCATCATCCACTCAACGATAGACGTAAGAGACAATGGGCAAAGAGAAGTTTGAGCGCAGCAAGCCGCACGCGAACATTGGCACGATTGGTCATGTTGACCATGGCAAGACGACGCTGACGGCGGCGATTACGAAGCAGTTCGGCGAGTTCCGGGCGTATGACATGATTGACGCGGCGCCGGAGGAGAAGGCGCGCGGGATCACGATTTCGACGGCTCATGTCGAGTATGAGACGGAAGGGCGTCACTACGCGCACGTCGACTGCCCGGGCCATGCTGACTATGTGAAGAACATGATCACGGGCGCGGCGCAGATGGACGGCGCGATCCTGGTTGTGAACGCCGCTGACGGCCCGATGCCGCAGACGCGCGAGCACATTCTTCTGGCGCGCCAGGTCGGCGTTCCGGCTCTGGTTGTTTACCTGAACAAGGTTGATCAGGTGGACGACGAGGAGCTTCTGGAGCTGGTGGAGATGGAAGTCCGCGAGCTTCTGAGCCAGTACGATTTCCCGGGCGACGACATTCCGGTTGTGAAGGGTTCGGCTCTGGCCGCCCTTGAGGACCGCGACGAGGAGATCGGCGCGAACTCGATCCGCGAGCTGATGGCGGCGGTTGATGAGTATATCCCGACGCCGGAGCGTCCTGTTGACCAGCCGTTCCTGATGCCGATCGAGGACGTGTTCTCGATTTCGGGCCGGGGCACGGTTGTGACGGGCCGGGTCGAGCGCGGCGTGATCAATGTTGGCGACGAGATCGAGATTGTCGGCATCCGCGACACCAAGAAGACGACCTGCACGGGCGTCGAGATGTTCCGCAAGCTGCTGGACAGCGGCCAGGCGGGCGACAATATCGGCGCGCTTCTGCGCGGCATTGACCGCGAGGGCGTTGAGCGCGGCCAGGTTCTGGCCAAGCCGGGTTCGATCACCCCGCACGCCAAGTTCACGGCCGAGGCCTATATCCTGACCAAGGAAGAGGGCGGGCGCCACACGCCGTTCTTCACGAACTACCGTCCGCAATTCTATTTCCGGACGACGGACGTGACGGGCATTGTGCACCTGCCGGACGGCACCGAGATGGTGATGCCGGGCGACAATATCGAAATGACGGTCGAGCTGATCACGCCGATCGCCATGGACCAGGGCCTGCGCTTCGCCATCCGCGAAGGCGGACGCACCGTCGGCGCCGGCGTCGTGTCAAAAATCATCGAGTAACCGCAAAGCTTTGCGGACCTGAAAAGGGCGGCTCTCGGGCCGCCCTTTTTGATTCCGGCGGCGCCGGTTTGATGATTCGACCGGCTCCGCTGACCTGGCTCCCGCGGCCGGGCTCCCTCTGGCGGGCCGGAACGTGTGTTTCGCCGCCGGGCCAAAAGTGAGCCTTTCGCGCAACAGCCTTGCGAAAACGCAGCTCACCTTGCCGAAATTTCATGCGTCATCAGACTGTTGCATTGACGCTATGAGCGGCGGGGGCGTAGCTTGACGTTCGGCGGAGACACACGTCTCCACTTCTGCGGGAGGGGAAATCTCGCCGCAAACATCGACGAGGGGAAATCTCGTCAAAAGCTTGTTTGATGAGGGGAAATCTCATCAGGCAGATAGCGCCAAGGGGGCCTGCAGCTTTGCAGGCGTCCGGTATTTTTTATCGTGGAGGGATTGAAGTGAAATCCAGAAACTACAAAGCCTGTATCCTGGCGAGCACGCTGCTCGCGGGCGCCGGCGCTCTGAGCCCGGCGATGGCTCAGGACGAAGGCGAGAGCGCGGCTGACGACGTCGTTGTCGTTACCGGCTCGCGTATCCAGTCGGCCAACCTGGTCAGCACCAGCCCCGTGACCCAGGTCAGCTCGGAAGAGCTGGATCTGCGCGGCGTTGTGCGCGTTGAAGACATGCTGAACACCCTGCCGCAAGCGTTTGCGGCGCAGGGCAGCGCGGTTTCCAACGGCGCGACCGGCACGGCGACCGTCAACCTGCGCGGTCTTGGCGCGGTTCGCACTCTCGTCCTGGTCAACGGCCGTCGTCTGCCGTTCGGTTCGCCGGGCGCCGGCGGTGTTCCGCCCGACCTGAACCAGGTCCCGTCCGCGCTCGTCGAGCGTGTTGAAGTTCTGACCGGCGGCGCCTCGGCCGTGTACGGCTCCGACGCCCTTTCCGGCGTTGTGAACTTCATCATGATGGATGACTTCGAGGGCGTCCGTATTGACACCCAGTACAGCTTCTATCAGCACAACAACGACAGCAGCACGCAGGACGTGATTGCGCCGTTCATTCAGCAGAATCCGGACCAGTTCAAACTGCCGGACGACAATGTTGTTGACGGCGAGACGTTTGAAGTTACGGCCATCATGGGCGTGAATACGCCGGACGGCCGCGGTAACGCGACTGTGTTCGCCGGCTATCGCAACGTTGACCCGATCACGCAGTCCGAACGCGACTACTCGGCTTGCGCCTTCGGCGCGGCGGGTGATCAGTTCACCTGCTCGGGTTCCTCGACGAACGCCCGCGCCAACCTGCTGAACCTGAACGGCGCCTATAACCTGCCGCAGTTCACTTCGACGGTTCCGGGCAACGGCACGTTCCGTGCGTTTGATAGCGCGACGGACACGTTCAACTTCAACCCGTTCAACTATTATCAGCGTCCGGATGAGACCTACCGTCTCGGCGCGTTTGCTCATTACGAAATCAATGAGCACTTCGAGCCGTATGCCGAGCTGAGCTTCATGGACAACCGCTCGGTTGCCCAGATCGCCCCGTCCGGCGTGTTCGGCGGCGGCGTGCAAGGCACCAACGGCGGCATCAACTGTAACAACCCGTTCCTCTCTGATCAGCAGGTTGACTATCTCTGCCGTCAGGGCGCGGGCTTCACCGATGCCGAAATCGCCGCGGGCGCGATCGCCGAAGGCGTTCTGATCCTGCGTCGTAACGTCGAAGGCGGTAACCGCCGCGACGACCTGCAGCACAACGCCTATCGCGGCGTGGTTGGCGTCCGTGGCGAAGCCTTCGCCGGCTTCGATTACGACGTCTATGCTTCCTGGTCGAAAGTGACGCTGACGGAAGATTACGAGAACGAGCTTTCGGTCCGTAAATCCGCCAACGCGCTGTATGCGGTTCCGGACGGCCAAGGCGGCGCGGTTTGCGCCATCAACGCCGACGCCGACCCGGCCAATGACGACCCGGCCTGCGTGCCGCTGGACTATTTCAGCCCGGCCGGCCCGTCTGACGCTGCTCTGGCTTACGCCACCTCGCCGCTGCTGCAGCGTGGTGAAACGAACCAGCAGGTTGTCAGCGCCTCCATCTTCGGCGATCTGGGCCAGTATGGCGTCCAGTCCCCGATGGCGGACAATGGCGTTGCTATCGCTCTGGGTACGGAATACCGCCGCGACTATCTCGACCGTCTGCCTGACGCCGGCTTCCAGTCCGGTGACGGCTTCGGTCAGGGTGGCCCGACGCTTCCGGTCTCCGGCTCCACGGACGTTTACGAGTTCTTCGGCGAACTTCAGGTTCCGCTGATCGAGAACCGTCCGGGCTTCGAGGCGCTGACGTTCGAAGCGGCTTACCGCTATTCGGACTACTCCAGCGGCTTCAAGACCGACACGTACAAGCTGGCCGCCGACTGGTCCCCGGTTTCGGACTTCCGTTTCCGCGGCTCCTATCAGCGCGCCGTGCGTGCGCCGAACGTCATCGAACTGTTCTCGTCCCAGGGGCTGAACCTGTTCGACCTCACCCAGAATGCGAACGGTCTGTACGATCCGTGCGCGGGTGACTTCGATCCGGCCACGTCCACGCCTGAACCGGCCCGTTCGCTGGCCGAATGTCAGCGCACCGGTGTTACGGCTGACCAGTACGGCGCCATCGCCGACAACCCGGCCGGCCAGTTCAACCAGCTGACGGGCGGTAACCCGGATCTCGATCCGGAATCGGCCGACACCTACTCGCTGGGCCTCGTTGGCACGCCGAGCTTCATCCCGGGTCTGAGCTTCTCGATCGACTACTTCAACATCGAGATCGAAGACACCATCTCCACCATCCCGCCGACGGCGTCCCTGGCGAACTGCCTGGACTCCGGCGACCCGGTCTTCTGTGACCTGGTCAACCGCGGTAACGGCGGAACGCTCTGGGCTGGCACGTCCGGTTTCGTGACGGCGCTGAACATCAACACCGGCTCTCTGAAGACCTCCGGTGTCGACCTGACGGCGGCGTATTCCTACGACATCGGCACGTATGGCGGTCTGGGCTTCGACTTCGTCGGAACCTGGCTGGACGAAATCACGACTGTCGATTTCCCGGGTGACACGGCCTATGACTGTGTGGGCTACTATGGCGGCACCTGCGGCACGCCGAACCCGGAATGGCGCCACAAGCTGCGCGCGAGCTGGAACACCCCGTGGGATGTTACGGTCTCCGCCTCCTGGCGTTACTTCGACTCTGTCGACATTTCGTCGAAGAGTTCCAATCCGAAGCTCAACGGCACGTTCGCTCCGGTCAACGAAACTCTGGACTCCCAGAACTACTTTGACCTGGCAGGCTCCTGGCAAGTGCGTGAAAACGCGATGCTGCGCCTTGGCGTGAACAACATCTTCGACCGCGATCCGCCTCTCTCGGCGGCGGTCGGCGCCGGCTTCGGCAACGGCAACACCTTCCCGCAAGTCTATGACTCGCTGGGCCGGTACGTCTTCGCCGGCGCGACGGTCGACTTCTAGGACCATCGCGTAAGCGTAAAGAATTGGGCCGGCGGGTTATCCCGCCGGCCCTTTTCTTTTGTCTTCAATTTGAAACGCTGAAAGGGCGGGTGTGACGCCGCCCGGCCGTCAGCGGAGGCGGCGGACCTTGACCAGGCGGTTCAGTTCCGGAAAGCGCATGCGATAACCGGACAGAAAGCCTTTCACGACCTCGATCTGGTAGGTCTCGCCATCATCGAGCGACAGCATGGTCCGGTCGAAGTCCTGTTGCGCCCAGACCTGGTCATTATCCAGAATGAAAATGTAATTGCCGGAATTGGTGCGGGAATAATCGATAACCCGCGCTTCCAGCTTGTTGTCCGGATTGTCCGGGTCGTCTTTCGGCATCCGGCGGTTCTGGGACGCCATGACCTGTTCCGCGCCCAGTCCGCTCACCGCCGGTTCCTGCGGGTCGAGAATTTCGGCCCGGCGCTCACGGGGCAGGCGGCTTGCCAGATCTGCGACCGCTTCCTCCAAACAATCGATTCGCGCCTGCGCCTCGGTTTGTGCGCGGCATTCGGCGAGAATCGGATCGGCGACGGGGTCGCCCTGAACGGCGTGAGCGGCGCCCGCGAGGGTGGCCGCGCCCGCAGCGCCCATTGTCAGGGCGAGATATCGGATGCGCATGGAGGCTCCATTCATTGTAAAAACCTTGGAACGGGCGATTGTATAGACCTCTACAATCGCGGCAATCATTCGCGCGCCAGTCTGACCCGCGGGGCTTCAAAGCTCTCGGCTGAAAGGAAGGGCGGGGTCAGTGCGATGAAGGTCTGGTCCAAGCGGCGGAGCCGTGATACTCCGCCTTTCTGGAATCGTAGGGGTATAGCTCAGTTGGTAGAGCGACGGTCTCCAAAACCGTAGGTCGCGGGTTCAAATCCTGCTGCCCCTGCCATCTTTTTTTGCGTCTGGCTGAAGACAGGCGCCCGGAGGGTCTTGCGCAGAGGCGCCGGTTGGCGCTATCTATCCGCCCTTCGGACGATACGTATCTTAACGGCGTCGGTTCGGCCGCCTTATGGCGAGGCGACGGACGTCGTTTTTTGCTGTGGAGCCGGAAATGGGCGGGGCGAATTCTGACCGCTCCGGCGCGGCGCTTGAAGGTAGAATATGGCGGAAACGAAGAAACGCGTGGGGCCGGTGAAATTCCTCGGCCAGGTCCGTCAGGAAGGCCGCAAGGTCACCTGGACGCCGTGGCGGGAGACCGCGATCACCACGATCATGGTTTTCGTGATGGTTGCGATCATGTCCACCTTCTTTTTCGTGACCGACATGGTGGTTTCAACCGCGCTGCAGTTTGGCTTGAGCGTGCTCGAAGGTATCTAACGCATGGCTGATTATAAGTGGTACATCGTTCACGCCTATTCGAACTTCGAAAAGAAGGTCGCCGAGGCGATTCAGCGCGAGGCCGCTGAAAAGGGGCTTGAGGACCTGTTTGAAGAGGTTCTCGTTCCGACCGAGGACGTGACGGAAGTGCGCCGCGGCCGCAAGGTCAATGCCGAGCGCAAATTCTTTCCCGGCTATGTCTTGGTCAAGATGAACATGACGGATGAGGGCTATCACCTCGTCAAGAATACGCCGAAAGTCACGGGTTTCCTCGGCTCCGGCAAAACGCCGATGCCGGTCAGCGAAAATGAAGTGAAGCGCATCCTCGGCCAGATGGAAGAGGGCGTGGAACGGGAAATTCCGGAGATCCGCTTCGATATCGGCGAGAAGGTGAAGGTCACCGAGGGGCACTTCCAGTCCTTCGAGGGGCAGATCGAGGACATCGATCAGGATACCGGCCGCCTGAAGGTGGCGATTTCGATTTTCGGGCGCTCAACCCCGGTCGAGCTGGAATATGCACAGGTCGAGAAGCTGAGCTGATTTGATATTTCGATGCGGGAGGCGTTCGGGAAAGACCCTCTGGTTCGCCGCACCGCGCAACTCTTGAGTTCAAAGGAAAGAGTAACAGGGCATGGCAAAGAAAATTGACGGCTACATCAAGCTGCAGGTGCCGGCGGGGTCCGCAAACCCGTCGCCGCCGATCGGCCCGGCGCTTGGCCAGCGCGGCGTGAACATCATGGAGTTCTGCAAGGCGTTCAACGCCAAGACGGAAGGCATGGAAAAGGGGATGCCGATCCCCACGACCATCACCGTCTTCCAGGACAAGTCCTTCACGTTCGAAACCAAAACTCCGCCCGCCAGCTTCCTGCTGATGAAGGCGGCGAAGGTGAAAAAGGGCTCGGAGACGCCGGGCGAAGCGACGGCTGGCAAGGTGACGATGGCGCAGGTGCGCGAAATCGCCGAGCAGAAAATGGTCGACCTGAACGCGAATGATCTGGACCAGGCGTCCAAGATCATCGCCGGTTCGGCGCGCTCCATGGGTCTCGAGGTTGTGGGTTAGTCCAATGGCGAACATGAACGCAAAACGTTACGCGGCCGCTGTTGAGAAACTCGAGCCGAACAAGAATTACAGCCTCACTGAAGCGGTGTCGCTGGTGAAGAAAAATGCGACCGCCAAGTTTGACGAGACCATCGAGATCTCGATCAATCTGGGCGTCGACCCGCGTCACGCGGACCAGATGGTCCGCGGCGTTGTGAACCTGCCGCATGGCACGGGCCGCACGATGCGCGTCGCTGTCTTCGCCAAGGGCGCGAAGGCCGAGGAAGCCAAGAAGGCGGGCGCCGACGTGGTTGGCGCCGACGATCTGGCGGAGAAGGTTCAGGCCGGCGAGATGGATTTCGATCGCGTCATCGCCACCCCGGACATGATGCCGCTGGTTGGTCGTCTGGGTAAGGTTCTGGGCCCCAAGGGCCTGATGCCGAACCCGAAGGTCGGCACGGTGACCCCGGATGTCGCCAAGGCCATTGGCGAGGCCAAGGGCGGCGCGGTGCAGTTCCGCGTCGAGAAGTCCGGCATCGTTCACGCCGGCGTTGGCAAGGCGAGCTTTGCCGAGAACGCTCTGGAGGAAAATCTCCGCGCGTTTGTCGATGCGATCGTCAAGGCCAAGCCGACGGGCGCCAAAGGCACGTATGTGAAAAAGATCGCTCTGACCTCCACCATGGGGCCGGGCGTTCGAGTCGAAACCGCGGACGCGCTGAACGCGTCCTAACAGCGGGTTCGGCCAAGCAGGAATCCGGGTCTTCGGACCCGGCGCAGGCGGCGCGGCGGGGCCTTTTCAGGGCTCCGGTTCGCCGCCGACCTGTCCGAGATCGCAGGGGGCTTTCGGGCCTTAATCCCCGTTTCCGGGCCCTGTGTGAGACAGAGCGAAAGATCGATGCGCGCTCCTTCCCCGTGGAAGGCGCGGTCGGTTCGAGCCCTGGGACAGGAATGCGCGTTTTGCGCGTCTGGTCCTTTACGGGGCGGGGCGTGTCTGACGCGCCCTCTAGGGCGCTCCGTGGTGGAGTGTCCGAAAACAGGGAGACCGCAATGGATAGGAATGAGAAACATGACGCGGTTGAAGCGCTGAAGGGCGTTTTCGACTCGTCCGGTTCCGTGATCCTGACCCACTATAGCGGGTTGAACGTTGCGGAAATGACGAAGCTGCGCAATGGCCTCCGCGAGGCCGGCGGCAGCATCAAGGTGGTCAAGAACCGCCTGGCCAAGATCGCGCTCAAGGGCAAGCCCGGCGAGGGCGCTTCCGACCTGTTCCAGGGTCCGGTCGCCATCGCCTACGCCGAGGACTTCGTGTCCGCCCCGAAGAGCGTGGTGGAGTTCGTGAAGTCCAACGACAAGCTCAAGATCGTTGGCGGTTTCATGGGCGACGAGATTCTGGACGCCAGCGGCGTCGAGGCTCTGTCCAAGATGCCGTCGCGTGAAGAGATGATCGCGACGATCGCGGCCCGTCTTACCGGTCAGGCTTCGCAGATCGGCCAGCGTCTGTCGGCGCCGGGCTCCATGCTCGCGTCCCAGATCCAGGCGATCGGCGAACAGGCCGCCGCCTAGAACCCGTCATTCTCTGCAATCGAACTGACAATCTGCGTATCCAAAAGGAAGTAATGAAATGGCTGATGTAGCTAAACTTGCTGACGAGCTTCTTTCCCTGACCATCATGGAAGCGAAAGAGCTCAACGACATTCTGGAAGAAAAAGGCATCAAGGTCGCGGCTCCGGTCGCGGTTGCCGGTGCGGCTGGCGGCGACGCCGGCGCGGGCGCTGCCGAGGAAAAGGATGAGTTCGACGTCATCCTGACCGAGGTCGGCGACAAGAAGATCAACGTGATCAAGGAAGTCCGCGGCATCACGGGCCTGGGCCTGAAAGAAGCCAAGGAGCTTGTCGAAGGCGCTCCGAAGGCCGTCAAGGAAGGCGCGCCGAAGGCTGAAGCCGAAGAGATCAAGGCCAAGCTGGAAGAAGCCGGCGCCAAGGTCGAGCTTAAGTAACTGGCGTTTCAAGGGCGTCCAGCCTGGCCGGTAACGGTCTGGCCGGACGCCCGCGTCTGTTTACTCGAATTTCGCGCGCGTGGCGATTTCGCCCTCGCGTTGCGCGCGTAAAAGGGGCGGGGACGGTTTATCCGGCCCGGCCATCGGGGGCGAGGCGATTGTTAGGTCCGCGCGGATGTTCGCGCGGCCAAAGCGGATTGATCCGCAAAGGGAGCAGCGATGTCTCTGACGTTCACCGGCAAGAAGCGTATTCGGAAATCCTTTGGCCGCATCCCGGAAGTGGTGCAGATGCCAAACCTGATCGAGGTTCAGAAGAGCTCCTACGATCATTTTCTCCAGGCTGACGTGAAGCATGAGAACCGCGAAGACGATGGTCTTCTGGCGGTTTTCAAGTCGGTCTTCCCGATCAAGGATTTCAGCGAACGCGCGACTCTGGAGTTCGTTTCCTACGAGTTTGAACAGCCCAAGTTCGATGTCGAGGAATGCCAGCAGCGCGACATCACCTTCGCGGCGCCGCTGCGCGTGAAGCTGCGCCTGATTGTGTTCGATACGGACGAGGAAACGGGCGCGAAGTCGGTCAAGGACATCAAGGAACAGGATGTCTATATGGGCGACATCCCGCTGATGACCGACAAGGGCACGTTTGTCATCAACGGCACCGAGCGCGTGATCGTCTCCCAGATGCACCGTTCCCCGGGCGTCTTCTTCGACCACGACAAGGGCAAGACGCACGCCAGCGGCAAGTATCTCTTCGCCGCGCGCGTCATTCCTTACCGCGGCTCCTGGCTGGATTTTGAATTCGACGCCAAGGACATCGTGCATGTCCGCATCGACCGCCGCCGCAAGCTGCCGGCGACGACGATGCTCTATGGCCTGGGCATGGACAAAGAAGACATCCTGTCCACCTTCTATGACTCGGTTGTCTATACGCGCGCCAAGAAGGGCGGATGGTCCACGCCGCTGAACGCCGAGCGCCTGAAGGGCCAGAAGCCGACCCGTGACCTGATCGACGCCAAGACTGGCGATGTGATTGCGCCTGCGGGCCGCAAGATCACAGCGCGCTCTGTCAAGAAAATGGAAGAGGCCAAGGTCAAGAACCTGCTTCTGTCCGATGAAGAGCTGATCGGCCGCTTCTCCGCCTTTGACATCGTCAACGCCGAAACCGGCGAAATCTTTGTCGAGGCCGGCGACGAGCTGGGCGAAGAGACGTTGGAAACGCTGGCTGAAGCCGGCATCGACGAGCTCGAGCTGCTGGACATCGACCACATCAATATCGGCGGTTACATCCGCAATACGCTGGCCGCCGACAAGAACGAGAACCGCGAACAGGCGCTGGTGGACATCTACCGCGTCATGCGTCCTGGCGAGCCGCCGACCGCGGACACCGCCGACGCCCTGTTCAAGGGCCTGTTCTTCGATTCCGAGCGCTACGACCTGTCCTCGGTCGGCCGTGTGAAAATGAACATGCGTCTGGACCTGGATGCGGAAGACAATGTCCGCGTCCTGCGCAAGGAAGACATCCTGGCGATCCTCCAGACCATGGTCGGCCTGCGCGACGGCAAGGGCGAAGTCGACGACATCGACAATCTTGGCAATCGCCGGGTGCGTTCGGTCGGCGAGCTGATGGAAAACCAGTACCGCATTGGCCTGCTGCGCATGGAGCGCGCGATCAAGGAACGCATGACCAGCGTCGATATCGACACGGTGATGCCGCATGACCTGATCAACGCCAAACCGGCGGCCGCGGCGGTGCGTGAATTCTTTGGCTCCTCGCAGCTGTCGCAGTTCATGGACCAGACCAACCCGCTGTCCGAAATCACCCATAAGCGCCGCCTGTCGGCGCTGGGCCCGGGCGGCCTGACGCGCGAACGCGCCGGCTTTGAAGTGCGCGACGTGCATCCGACCCACTATGGCCGGATCTGCCCGATCGAGACGCCGGAAGGTCCGAATATCGGCCTGATCAACTCTCTGGCGACCCATGCGCGCGTCAACAAGTACGGCTTCATCGAGAGCCCGTACCGCAAGGTGAACAAGGGCAAGATGACCGACGAGGTTGTCTATCTCTCCGCCATGGAAGAGGCCCGCTATACCGTGGCCCAGGCCAATGCGGCCGTGGACGACAAGGGGCAGCTGAAAAACGATCTGGTGACCTGCCGGGTCAGCGGCGAAGTGACGCTGATCCCGCGCGAGGAAGTGGACCTGATCGACGTGTCGCCGAAACAGCTGGTTTCGGTCGCCGCCGCGCTGATCCCGTTCCTGGAAAACGATGACGCCAACCGCGCCCTGATGGGCTCGAACATGCAACGTCAGGCCGTGCCGCTTCTGAAGTCGGAAGCGCCGCTGGTCGGAACGGGCATGGAAGCGGTCGTGGCGCGCGATTCCGGCGCCGCCATTACCGCCAAGCGCGACGGCATCGTTGAGCAGGTGGACGCGCAGCGTATCGTTATCCGCGCGACCAAGGAGAACGACCCCACCAAGCCGGGCGTCGACATCTACAACCTGCTGAAGTTCCAGCGTTCCAACCAGTCGACCTGCATCAACCAGCGTCCGCTGGTTCGCGTGGGCGATGAGGTCAATGCCGGCGATATCGTCGCCGACGGACCGTCGACGGACCTGGGCGAGCTGGCTCTGGGCCGTAACGCGCTGGTCGCGTTCATGCCCTGGAACGGTTACAACTTCGAGGACTCCATCCTGATCTCCGAACGCATCGTCCGTGACGACGTGTTCACCTCCATCCATCTGGAGGAGTTCGAGATCATGGCCCGCGACACCAAGCTGGGCCCGGAAGAGATCACCCGCGATATCCCGAATGTCGGCGAGGAGGCCCTGCGCAATCTCGACGAGGCGGGCATCGTGTCGATCGGCGCCGAGGTTCATTCCGGCGATATCCTGGTCGGCAAGGTGACGCCGAAGGGCGAGTCGCCGATGACGCCGGAAGAGAAGCTTCTCCGCGCCATCTTCGGCGAGAAGGCCTCCGACGTTCGCGACACCTCCCTGAAGCTGCCCCCGGGCACGACGGGTACGGTCGTCGAAGTGCGCGTGTTCAACCGTCATGGCGTCGAAAAAGACCAGCGCGCGATGCAGATCGAGCGCGAGGAAATCGAGCGTCTGGCCAAGGACCGCGACGACGAACTGGCGATCCTGGAGCGCAACATCTATGGCCGTCTGAAGGACCTGATCCTCGGCAAGACCGCGGTGTCCGGCCCGAAAGGCTTCACCAAGGGCGAGATCACCGAGGACAAGCTGGAAGATCTTAGCCGCGGCCAGTGGTGGCAGATCGGTCTCGGCGACGAGGCCGCGATGTCCGAGGTCGAGGCGCTGCAGAAGCAGTATGACGACTCCAAGTCCCGCCTGGACGCGCGGTTCGAGGACAAGGTCGACAAGCTGCAGCGGGGCGACGAACTGCCGCCGGGCGTGATGAAGATGGTCAAGGTCTTCGTGGCCGTGAAGCGCAAGCTGGCGCCGGGCGACAAGATGGCGGGCCGTCACGGCAACAAGGGCGTGATTTCGCGCATCGTTCCGATTGAGGACATGCCCTTCCTGGAAGACGGCAAGCCGGTCGACATCGTCCTGAACCCGCTGGGCGTGCCTTCGCGCATGAATGTCGGGCAGATTCTGGAAACCCATCTGGGCTGGGCCTGTTCGGGCCTTGGCCGCCAGATCGGCGTGGCCTACGACACCTACAAGCGTGAGAACGACATCAAGCCGCTCAAGGATACGTTCAAGAATATCCTTGGCGACGATGCCGAGTTGCCGCGCAAGAACGAAGAGCTGGCCGAGCTTGGCCGGAACATGGCCAACGGTCTTCCCATCGCCACGCCGGTCTTTGACGGCGCGCGCGAGGACGAGATCGTCGAACATCTGGAGAAGGCGGGTTTCCGCTCCTCCGGTCAGTCGACCCTGCATGACGGCCGCACCGGCGAGAAGTTCGCCCGCGACGTCACGGTCGGCTACATGTACCTGCTCAAGCTGCACCACCTGGTGGACGACAAGATCCACGCCCGTTCCATCGGCCCCTACAGCCTGGTTACCCAGCAGCCGCTGGGCGGCAAGGCGCAGTTTGGCGGCCAGCGCTTCGGCGAGATGGAAGTGTGGGCGCTGGAAGCCTACGGCGCGGCCTACACGCTGCAGGAGATGCTGACGGTCAAGTCGGACGACGTGGCTGGCCGGACCAAGGTCTATGAGGCCATTGTCCGCGGCGACGACTCGTTCGAAGCCGGCATCCCGGAAAGCTTCAACGTGCTTGTGAAGGAAATGCGTTCGCTGGGTCTGGACGTCGAGCTTCAGAACAGCTGACGCGCGAAAGCGGTAATTGAAACACGCCGGCGGGCGGATCGCGTATCCCTCGCCGGCCCTGGAATTAGCGGCTCATAAGGAGGCCGATGTCATGAACCAAGAGGTCATGAACATCTTTAATCCGGCGGCGGAAGAACCCGTCTTCGATCAAATCCGGATCGGGCTGGCCAGCCCGGAAAAGATTCATTCCTGGTCATACGGCGAAATCAAGAAGCCGGAGACGATCAATTACCGGACCTTCAAGCCGGAGCGGGACGGTCTGTTCTGCGCCCGGATTTTTGGTCCGATCAAGGATTACGAATGCTTGTGCGGCAAGTACAAGCGTATGAAATACAAAGGCATTATCTGCGAGAAGTGCGGCGTTGAAGTGACGCTCGCGCGGGTTCGCCGTGAGCGCATGGGCCATATCGAACTGGCCGCGCCAGTCGCCCATATCTGGTTCCTGAAGTCGCTCCCGTCCCGCATCTCGCTGATGATGGACATGATGCTCAAGGACGTCGAACGCGTCCTTTATTTCGAGCAATACGTGGTGATGGAGCCCGGCCTGACGCCGCTTGAGCCCAAGCAGCTTCTGACCGAGGAAGAATATCACCAGGCTCAGGAAGAGTATGGCGAGGACAGCTTCACCGCCGGCATCGGCGCCGAGGCGATCCGCGAAATGCTCATCGGCATCGACCTCGAGAAGGAAGCGGCCAAGGTCCGCGACGATATCGAGGAAACCGGCTCCGAGCTGAAGAAGAAGAAGTTCCTCAAGCGGCTGAAGCTGCTGGAATCCTTCCTGTCTTCCGGCAACCGCCCGGAATGGATGATCATGACGGTCGTCCCGGTGATCCCGCCGGAACTGCGTCCGCTGGTCCCGCTGGACGGCGGCCGTTTCGCGACGTCCGACCTCAACGACCTGTATCGCCGGGTGATCAACCGGAACAACCGCCTGAAGCGCCTGATGGAGCTGCGCGCGCCGGACATCATCATCCGCAACGAAAAGCGGATGCTGCAGGAATCCGTCGACGCGCTGTTCGACAATGGCCGGCGCGGCCGGACCATCACGGGCGCCAACAAGCGTCCGCTGAAATCCATGTCGGACATGCTGAAGGGCAAGCAGGGCCGGTTCCGTCAGAACCTGCTCGGCAAGCGCGTGGACTATTCCGGCCGTTCCGTGATCGTGGTCGGTCCGGAGCTGAAGCTGCATGAGTGCGGCCTGCCCAAGAAAATGGCGCTGGAGCTGTTCAAGCCGTTCATTTATGCGCGGCTGGACGCCAAGGGCCTGTCTGGCACCGTCAAGCAGTCCAAGAAGATGGTGGAAAAAGAGCGGCCCGAAGTCTGGGATATCCTGGATGAGGTGATCCGCGAGCATCCGGTTCTTCTGAACCGCGCGCCGACGCTTCACCGTCTCGGCATCCAGGCGTTCGAGCCCAAGCTGATCGAGGGCAAGGCTATCCAGCTTCACCCGCTGGTCTGCGCCGCGTTCAACGCCGACTTCGACGGCGACCAGATGGCCGTGCACGTTCCGCTGAGCCTTGAGGCGCAGCTGGAAGCGCGCGTCCTGATGATGTCGACGAACAATATCCTGTCGCCCGCCAACGGGCGGCCGATCATTGTGCCGTCGCAGGACATCGTCCTCGGCCTCTACTATCTCTCTCTGGAGAAGGAAGGCGAGCCGGGCGAGGGGATGATCTTCTCGAACATCGCCGAAATCGAGGCCGCGCTGGATGCGGGCGCCGTGTCTCTTCATTCGAAGATCAAGGCGCGCTGGGTCACCCAGAACGAGGATGGCGAGCGCGTTACCCAGATCGTCGAGTCGACGCCGGGCCGCATGAAGATCGCAGAGCACCTGCCGCGCGATTACAAAGTCCCGTTTGACGTGATCAACCGCACGCTAACGAAGAAGGAAATCGGCTCCGTAATCGACGTGGTCTACCGCCACACCGGTCAGAAGGCGACGGTCATCTTCTGCGACCAGATCATGAAGCTGGGCTTCAAGGAGGCCGCCAAGGCCGGCATCTCCTTCGGCAAGGACGACATGGTCATTCCGGAGTCCAAGAAGACGCTGGTTGAAGAGACCCGTCAGCTGGTCACCGAATATGAGCAGCAATATGCCGACGGCCTGATCACCAAAGGTGAGAAGTACAACAAGGTCGTCGACGCCTGGGCCAAGTGCACCGACAAGGTCGCCGACATCATGATGGACGAAGTGTCCAAGATGGAAGTTGGCGAGGATGGCCGTCAGGGCGAGCCGAATTCCATCTTCATGATGGCCCATTCCGGCGCCCGTGGCTCCAAGAACCAGATGAAGCAGCTGGCCGGCATGCGCGGCCTGATGGCCAAGCCGTCGGGTGAAATCATCGAGACGCCGATCATCTCGAACTTCAAGGAAGGCCTGACCGTGCTGGAGTATTTCAACTCCACCCACGGCGCCCGTAAGGGTCTGGCCGATACCGCCCTGAAGACCGCCAACTCCGGTTACCTGACCCGCCGTCTGGTCGATGTGGCGCAGGACTGCATCGTTCTGGAGAATGATTGCGGATCGACCGAAGGCATCGAGATGCAGACGATTGTCGAGGGCGGCGACGTGGTCGTCTCCCTGGGGCAGCGTATCCTGGGCCGCGTTCTGGCCGAGGACATCGTGCATCCCGAAACCGGCGAGACGATGTGCGAGGCCGGCGACTATATGGACGAGCGCATCATCGCGGAAATCGACGAGGCGGAAGTCCAGTCGGCCCGCGTGCGCTCCGTGCTCACTTGCGAGACCCGCACCGGCGTCTGTTCCGAGTGCTATGGCCGTGACTTGGCGCGCGGCACGCGCGTGAACATGGGCGAAGCAGTCGGCGTCATTGCGGCGCAATCGATCGGCGAGCCGGGCACCCAGCTGACGATGCGGACCTTCCACATCGGCGGCGCGGCCCAGGTTTCCGAGAAGTCGTTCATCGAGGCCTCGCGCGACGGCAAGGTGGCGTTCAAGAACCGCTCGACGGTGAAGGACTCCTCCGGCGCCTTCGTGGTGATGAGCCGCTCGACCGAGATCGTCGTCCAGGACAAGGACGGCAAGGATCTGGAGACCTACACGCTGCCCTATGGCGCGCGTGTTCCCGTCGACGAGGGCGATGCGGTCAAGCGCGGCCAGCGTCTGGCCGAGTGGGATCCGTACACCACCCCGATCATCACCGAGGTCGGCGGTCAGGTGAAGTTCCTCGACCTCGCCGACGGCGTTTCCGTCAAGGAAGAGATGGACGAAGCCACCGGCATCTCCTCCAAGGTCGTGATCGACTGGCGCGCCTCACAGCGCGGCGGCGATCTTCAGCCCGCCGTCGTGGTGCAGGACAAGAAGGGCGAGCCGGTCGAGCTCGGCTCTGGCAAGATCGCCAACTACATGCTGGCGGTCGGCGCCATCCTGTCCGTCACCGACGGGGACGAGGTGAAGCCGGGCGACGTTCTGGCCCGTATCCCGACCGAGGGCGCCAAGACGCGTGACATCACGGGCGGTCTGCCGCGCGTGGCGGAGCTGTTCGAAGCGCGCCGGCCGAAGGATCACGCCATCATCGCCGACATTGACGGCAAGGTGGAATACGGACGCGACTACAAGAACAAGCGCCGCATCGCCATCGTGCCGGAGGGCGAGGACGCCGAGAAGGTCGAGTATCTCGTGCCCAAGGGCCGCCACCTGATGGTTCAGGAAGGCGACCACATCAAGCGCGGCGAATACCTGATGGACGGCAACCCGGCCCCGCACGACATCCTGTCCGTGATGGGCGTCGAGGCGCTGGCCCAGTACCTGATCGCCGAGATCCAGGACGTCTATCGCCTGCAAGGCGTGCCGATCAACGACAAGCATATCGAAGTGATCGTGCGTCAGATGCTGCAGAAGGTGGAGATCACCGATCCGGGCGACACTACCTTCCTGATGGGCGAACAGGTCGACCGCGTCGAAATGGAAGAAGCCAACGAAGCGCTGAAGGGCAAAAAGAAGCACGCCAAGGGCGACCCGGTTCTGCTGGGCATCACCAAGGCCTCGCTGCAGACCCGCTCCTTCATCTCCGCGGCCTCGTTCCAGGAGACCACCCGCGTGCTGACCGAGGCCTCGGTCCAGGGCAAGGTGGATACGCTGGAAGGCCTGAAGGAGAACGTGATCGTGGGCCGTCTCATCCCGGCCGGCACCGGCGGTCACATGCGCAAGATGGCCAAGGTCGCCCACAAACGCGACCAGAAGCAGCTCGCAGCGAACGAAGCGGCCCGCGCCGAAGCGCTCCCCGCCGAAATCGCCGAAGCCGCCGAGGCCGAAGCCGCGTCCCCGGAATCGGAAACCCCGAAATCCGAGGACTAGGCTCTACGCCTTGCATGCAAACAGGAAAGGCCGCCGGTAACCCCGGCGGCCTTTTTCTTTGCCGCTTTCCACGTATACGAATCGCGGGACGCTTGGCTCGAATCAATCTGGAGAATCAGTCAGTTGGAGATTCGCGGGCGATATTTTCGGCTTATGGACCGATAGCGCTGCTTAGTGCCCTGGCGCGAGAACGCGGGCACAGCTTTCGGGAGGGGCCGGAATGCCAATAATGTCGGGGCGGGGCGCGGGTAATTTCCAAATCGCTGCGCGCGGCCGGTCATTCGCTGCACATGCCGTGGCGATTGGCTTGACGGGTCAGCGGGGCGGCGTTACATAGCGGCTCGTTTTTGGGACTGGCCGTAGCCGTTTTCTGGGCTAAACGCGGTTCGCGAACCAATGACGTTAAAGATTTAGGAGCTGAACAGAGCTCCGACGCCGCCTCCGGCTAACGGGAAGGGCGGTTTTCGTCTTGGCGATGGGGATGATCCCTTTGCCAATGGGTTATTTGTTAGGTTGCGAGAGCGAGAACGCATGCCGACGATCAATCAACTCGTGCGCAAGCCGCGCAGTCCGAAGCGCAAGCGGAACAAGGTTCCGGCGCTGGAGGGCTGCCCGCAGCGCCGCGGCGTTTGCACCCGTGTTTACACGACGACCCCGAAGAAGCCGAACTCGGCCCTCCGGAAGGTTGCGAAGGTGCGTCTGACCTCCGGTCATGAAGTGGTGAGCTACATCCCGGGCGAAGGTCACAACCTTCAGGAGCACTCCGTGGTGCTGATCCGCGGCGGCCGCGTGAAAGACCTTCCGGGCGTGCGCTACCACGTGCTGCGCGGCGTTCTGGATACCCAGGGCGTTAAAGACCGCAAGCAGCGCCGTTCGCTCTACGGCGCCAAGCGTCCGAAGTAGGGAAGCGAGAACACCATGTCCCGTCGTCACCGCGCAGAAAAACGCGACATCATTCCGGACCCGAAATTCGGGGACGAGGTCCTGACCAAGTTCATGAACTACGTCATGCGTGACGGTCAGAAATCGAAGGCCGAGCGTATCGTCTACGGCGCTTTCGAGATTGTTGAAGAGAAGACGCGCCAGGAGCCGATCCAGATTTTCCACGATGCGCTGGAAAACGTGAAGCCGGCCGTCGAGGTTCGCTCCCGCCGGGTTGGCGGCGCGACGTACCAGGTTCCGGTCGAGGTTCGCCCCGAGCGCCGTCAGGCGCTGGCGATCCGCTGGCTGGTCAATGCGGCGCGCGGCCGTGGCGAGAACACGATGCGCGAGCGCCTGGCCGGCGAGCTGATGGACGCCGCGAACAATCGCGGCTCCTCGGTGAAGAAGCGCGAAGACACGCACCGCATGGCGGACGCCAACAAGGCGTTCTCGCACTACCGCTGGTAGCGCGAAGAATACGGATTAGAGAGACTTTACGATGTCCCGCACCCACAAGATCGAAGATTACCGCAACTTCGGCATCATGGCGCATATTGACGCCGGCAAGACGACGACGACCGAGCGGATTCTGTTCTATACCGGCAAGTCCCACAAGATCGGCGAAGTCCATGACGGCGCCGCCACGATGGACTGGATGGAGCAGGAGCAGGAGCGCGGCATCACGATTACGTCCGCCGCGACGACCTGTTTCTGGAACGAGAAGCGCCTGAATATCATCGACACGCCCGGCCACGTCGACTTCACCATTGAGGTCGAGCGTTCCCTGCGCGTGCTGGACGGCGCGATCGCTCTGCTGGACGCCAATGCCGGTGTCGAGCCGCAGACCGAGACGGTCTGGCGCCAGGCCGACAAGTACGAAGTTCCGCGGATGATCTTCGTCAACAAGATGGACAAGCTGGGCGCCGATTTCTATCGCTGCGTCGAGATGATCGAAAGCCGCCTGGGCGCGAATGCCCTGGTTACCCAGCTGCCGATTGGCGCGGAAACCGATTACAAGGGTCTGGTCGATCTTCTGAAAATGAAGGCGATCATCTGGGAAGACGAGGGCCTGGGCGCGGCGTTCCACGAGGAAGACATCCCGGCCGACATGGCCGACGATGCCGCCAAGTACCGTGAAAAGCTGGTCGAGGCCGCCGTCGAGGTCGATGAGGCCGCGATGGAGGCCTATCTGGAGGGCGACGAGCCTGACACCGATCAACTGAAAGCGCTGATCCGCAAGGGCACCATCAAGAACATGTTTGTGCCGATCTTGAATGGCACGGCGTTCAAGAACAAAGGCGTGCAGCCGCTGCTGGACGCGGTTGTCGATTATCTTCCGTCCCCGGTCGAGGTTGCGGCGATCCGCGGCGTTACGGCTGATGGCGACGAGGAAGACGTCAAGCGCCGCGCGTCTGACGAAGCGCCGTTCTCCGCTCTGGCCTTCAAGATCATGAACGACTCCTTTGTCGGCTCGCTGACCTTCTGCCGCATCTATTCCGGCGTCCTGAAGCAGGGCGATTCTGTGGTGAACACGGTGAAGGAAAAGAAAGAGCGGGTGGGGCGCATGATGATGATGCACTCCAATCACCGTGAAGATATAAAGGAAGCGCACGCGGGCGACATCGTCGCCATTGCGGGCCTGAAGGACACCACGACGGGCGACACGCTCTCCGATCCGGGCAGCCCGGTCATTCTGGAGCGCATGGAGTTCCCCGATCCGGTCATCGAGATCGCGATCGAGCCGAAGACCAAGTCTGACCAGGAAAAACTGGGCGCTGGCCTGGGCCGTCTGGCGGCGGAGGATCCGTCCTTCCGCGTGACGACGGACGAAGAATCCGGTCAGACCATCATCGCCGGCATGGGCGAGCTGCACCTGGATATCCTGGTTGACCGTCTGCGCCGCGAGTTTGGCGTCGAGGCCAATGTCGGCGCGCCGCAGGTCGCTTATCGCGAGACGCTGACCCGCGAAACGGAAATCGACTACACGCACAAGAAGCAGACGGGCGGCTCTGGCCAGTTCGCGCGCGTCAAGATCGTGTTCGAGCCGCTTGAGCCGGGCGCGGGCGCCGAGTTCGTGTCCGAGGTTGTCGGCGGCAACGTGCCGAAGGAATACATTCCGGGCGTCGAAAAGGGCATCAAGTCCGTCGCCGAATCCGGACTGCTGGCCGGCTTCCCGGTGATCGACTACCGGGCCCGCCTGATCGACGGCGCCAGCCACGATGTCGACTCGTCTGTCATGGCGTTCGAAATCGCGGGCCGCGCAGCGTTCCGTGAGGCGGCCGACAAGGCCGGCGCGACGCTTCTGGAGCCGATTATGAAGGTCGAAGTGACGACGCCGGAAGAGCATATGGGCGACGTGATTGGCGACCTGAACTCCCGCCGCGGCATGGTGCAGGGCACCGAGGCGCGCGGCGTGACGCAAGTGGTCAACGCCTTCGTGCCGCTCGCCAACATGTTCGGCTACGTCAACAATCTGCGTTCGATGTCCCAGGGGCGCGCGCAGTACACGATGCAGTTCGATCACTACGAACCCGTTCCGCAAGCGGTCAGCCAGGAAGTCTTGGCGAAGCTCGCGGGCTAGAGAATTAAACCGGACGTCTGCCGTCTAAAGCAGTTGTAAAAAGAGAGTTTGGACAATGGGCAAAGAGAAGTTTGAGCGCAGCAAGCCGCACGCGAACATTGGCACGATTGGTCATGTTGACCATGGCAAGACGACGCTGACG
>NZ_JACESD010000059.1:0-16629 GCF_013911995.1 Euryhalocaulis sp. | reverse complement strand
CAATAATTTCAAATCCCTGAAAGAGGGCCGGAAGACAGACAAACGGCTCAAGCTGTTGAATGACGAGCGCCGCGCCCTCCTCGCCGCCGCCCTTCTGGCCACCGGCAAGGACGAAAAGGCGCTGGAGGCCGCGCGCCACGCCCTGCCGCGCCAGCATTTCGGCGCGCTCTCCGGCCTGCGCCCGCAGGCGGCGATCATGCTGGCCGTTTCCGATACTGAAGCCGGCGATGCGCTCTGGACACGCCATCAGGCGATTATCGACGCCGCGCCCCGCCGCTGGTACGGCGCGCGCGCAATCGGCCCCGTTCCCGCTCTCAGCCTGGCGCTGCAGGGCGTCACCCCGGAAACCGCGCTGGCCCGGTTCGAGGCCGCGCGCAGCGGGCTGGAGGCCGCGGGACTTTGGGGGCCGACCGCCACCGGCTACGCGCCGAAACTGGCGGCGCTGGATCCGAACGCCCCCGTCCTCGCCAATAATTTCAAATCCCTGAAAGAGGGCCGGAAGACAGACAAACGGCTCAAGCTGTTGAATGACGAGCGCCGCGCCCTCCTCGCCGCCGCCGCGCCCGACCCGGACACGCTTCACGCCGCGCTGGAGCCGCCGCTCGACGCGGCCTTCGAGCGCAAGCGCAAGCTCTCCACCTCCGCCGGGGCGCTGGCGGCCTGCCTGGCGCTGGCCGCGCTCGGCAAGGCCAGCCCGGACCAGTCCGTGCGCGAACTCCTCGCCATCATCGCCGCCGAACAGGCCGCGGTCATCGCCGCCACCACGGCGGCGACCACCGCGGCGGTCAGCACCAGCGGCTAGTTTCCCGCGCCTTCCCGCTCGAACGTGATCTCGTAGCTGGCGTCCGACAGGTCATATTCCTCCATGAACGCCGCCATGGAGGCGAAGGTGGTGGTGCGGATATCGCCGTCGTGATCGTCCGTGCGCAGGCGCGCATCGGCCATCGGCGCGAACAGGCGCTGGATCAGGCTGGTCTCCACCAGCGAAGGCTCGAAATACGCCGCCAGATTGGTCTTGATCTGCGCCCTGTCGGCCGTGTCCCAGGCCGACGCAGCGATGACGTCCAGCATGAACTCGTTGCAGTTCTGGTAGCTGGCGTCATGCGGGTTGGAGATCAGGGAATAGGCGAGCTGGTGCATCGCCTTGTACTGATCCGACGTTATGATCTCCAGGATCCGCTTCTACATGCCCGGCGTCGGCACGATGACGCCGACGCGCTCCTCCACCGCCGGCTTCACGAAATCATATGGAAAGTCCTGCTTCAGATAGGAGCTGAGCACGTCCTCCCGGCCCTGATAGAGATTGTGCACGGCATAGCCGTTCAGCGTCTTGCCGTCCTCGGTCTCGATCGGGCCATACGTCCAGAACGCGCCATGCGTATAGGAAATTCCGTCCGGCAGGGCCTCTCTCGGCCGTCCGGACCGGAACACGATCGCCACGCGGGCGCCGCCGGCGGCCAGCCGCCGCTCGATCTGCTTGGAGAACGCGGCCGCCTCCGCCTCGGTCAGCTTGACCGGTTCTGCGGCGGGGGCGCTGGAATCGACCTGCGCGTTGGCGGGCGCAGCGCATAACAGCGCCACGGCGGAAATGGCGAGCGCGGCCCTCATTCGTCCGCCTCCTTGTCCGTCTCTTCATTGCCCGCGGCGTCAGCCTCAGCCGCATAGGGGTCGCGCGGCACGTTCGGCGGCGGGTCGGCCTGCAGCACGACCTCGTCATCCACCTCCAGCGGCGCGTTGGCGGACTCCCACATTCCCTCGGCGGCCGCCCCGGCGGACGCGCCGGCAAGGGTGGTCGTGGCGGCGGCAGAGCCCAGCGGCACGGCGGCGGAGCCGACGGCGGTCTTCACCCCGGCGGCGGAGAGTTTCGCTGCGGCCTCGCCGCTGCCCGCGACGGCTTCGGACGAATCGTCGACGGACTGGGCGTAGGCGGCGGGCGCGGCGCACAGGGCGGCAACCGCAGCGGCGATAGAAAGCTGTTTCATGGGAAAACCTCGTGTCCCTTCTGCAATACGCGCCTCACCCCAGACGAGGCCGGATGAACGCGAGATGACTGGACGCATACAACCATGCCACGCAATGCGGCCAAACCCTCGCAGTCACGCCGTCACACCCTATTTTCAAAATCATGCAACCCGCCGAGCTCCTCCGCCCCGTGACCGAAGGTCTCTGCTGCCCGCCGGGCGGCTTCTTCGTCGATCCCGTACGCCCGGTGGAGCGCGCGGTGATCACCCATGGCCACGCCGATCACGCCCGCGCGGGCCATAAGCACGTTCTCGCCACGCCGGAGACGTTGGCCATCATGGCCGTCCGCTATGGCGAGAATTTCGCCGAAAGCGTCCAGCCCCTCCCCTATGGCGAAACCGTCACCGTTGACGGCGTGAAGGTGAAGCTGGTCCCCGCCGGTCATGTGCTCGGCAGTGCCCAGGCCGTCGTGGAGAAGGGCGGTCTGCGCATGGTCGTCTCCGGTGACTACAAGCGCCGCCGCGACCCCACCTGCCCGGAATTCGAACCCGTCCCCTGCGACGTCTTCATTACCGAAGCGACCTTCGCCCTCCCCGTCTTCCGCCACCCGGACACGGCGGGCGAGGTGGACAAGCTGCTGGCTTCCGTCCGCCGCTTCCCGGAGCGCGCCCATGTCGTGGGCGTCTATGCGCTCGGCAAGGCGCAGCGCGTCATCCGCCATATCCGCGAGGCCGGCTATGACCAGCCGCTCTATATCCACGGCGCGCTTCGGAAGCTCTGCGATCTCTATGAAGAACACGGCATAGACCTCGGCCCGTTGGAGCCGGCCACGGTCGAGCGCGGCAAGAAGGGCGATTTCGCCGGCGCCATCATTCTCGGCCCGCCTTCGGCCTTTACGGACAAATGGGCGCGACGCTTCCCCGATCCCGTCGCCGCCTTCTGCTCGGGCTGGATGCGCATCCGCGCCCGCGCGCGTCAGCGCGGCGTCGAACTGCCGCTGATCATCTCCGACCACGCCGACTGGGACGAGCTGACCGACACCATCCGCGAGGTCGCCCCCGGCGAGCTCTGGATCACCCATGGCCGCGAAGACGCCCTCGCCCTCTGGGCGCAGACACAGGGCATCCCCGCCAAGGCCCTCTCGCTCGTCGGTTACGAGGACGAGAACGATTAGGCTGAACCAACAGGCTGCGTGCGCTTTAATGACAGCGACGCTTCCAAAAGGATCTGGCCCGATGAAATACGCCGCTCTTGCCGCCGCCGCGCCCGCCGCCCTCCTGCTCGCCGGTTGCGTCACCGCGGGGGGCGAGACCTCGCAGGCCCTGTCCGACGACCTCGCCGCGTCCGGCTATGTGGAAGAGCTGCACGTCAGCGCCGCGCCGGACGCCGGCATCTCGGCCGACTTCGCCACCAAGATGCAGAAAACCCTGCGCGAGGCGCTGGACGAATGCGCAACCGGGGATCGCCCGCTGCGCCTCGATGTCGACCTCCAGACCGTCAAATATCCCAACCCCATCCAGAGCGCGGTGATGACCGACACCGCCGCCGTGACCGGCGCGGTCACCCTCTATGACCTCGAAACCAGCGAGACCGCCGGCCAATACATGATCGAGCGCGAGGTCCGCGGCGGACTGGGCGCGGGCGGCGCGGTGATGATGAGCGTGATGGCCGACCGTCAGATTCGCGGCGGCTTTGCCGAGGAAATCTGCGTCCGCGCCTTCGGCGCCGAACCGCAAAGTCTCATGCGCAATGTCGAGGATGATCCAGACAGCGAATAAACGCCTTTTGAAGTATTCGTATTAACATAGGTTTACAAATTACTAACCGCCGCTACTGTTTTCCCTCATTTTTTTGCCGAGGAAATAGACATGGCGCTCATCAACGGCACGACCGGCAATGACAATCTGTCCGGCGGAAGCGGAAGCGACACGATTTTCGGCGGGAGCGGCTCTGATGTCCTCGCCGGGCGCGGCGGATACGACCGGCTTTACGGACTAGCCGGGGACGACATCCTGAACGGCGGCGACGGTACTGATGTGCTTTACGGCGGCGATGGCGCCGACCGTCTCAAGGGCGGAACCGGGAGCGATTATCTTGACGGCGGCACTGGCAATGACCGCCTGTTCGGCGGGGCGGGGGACGACAGCGTCGATGGCTTCTCCGGATCGGACCTGATCCTCGGCGGCGGCGGTAATGACCGTCTGTCCGGCGATTTTGACGATGATGTCATTTTTGGCGGAACGGGCAGCGACGGCCTGTTCGGCGGCGGCGGCGCGGACACGCTTCGCGGCGGCGCCGGGGACGACTCCCTGCATGGCGGCGGGGACGCTGACCAGCTGTTCGGTGGAACAGGTCGCGACGAGTTATACGGCAATGGCGGCGATGACACGCTTGTCGCCGGCGACGAGTCCAACGAGCAACTCTTTGGCGGCTCCGGCAGCGACAGTCTCTTCGGGGGCGCCGGGCTGGATGACCTTTACGGCGGAGCTGACGATGACCGCCTGTTTGGCGGGGCGGACAACGACTATCTGTCGGGCGAAGACGGCGCCGACACGGTCTTTGGCGGCGCAGGCAGCGACCTTGTTTACGGCAACAATGGCGATGACCTCATGTTCGGCGGCTCGGGCGACGATGAAGTTCGCGGCGGCACCGGAACAGACCGTCTGAAAGGCGGCTCCGGCGCGGATAAGTTGAATGGAGACGAGGACGACGATTTTCTGTTCGGCGAAGCCGGGGACGACCAGCTTTATGACAGCTCCGGAAAGGATGTCATGTATGGCGGGGCGGACGCCGATATCTTCTACTTCACCTCCTCGGCAGGCGCCGGTTTCGGCGGCGACAGGGACGTCATCGCCGACTTCGAAGGCGGCGTGGACACAATCCATTTCGGCTTCATGGACGCCGACACCGGCGCCGGCGGCAATCAGGATTTCACCTTTATCACTGGCAGTTTCAGCGGCGCGGCGGGCGAGTTGCGCGTGATTGACCAGGGCGGACGCGCGATCATCCAGGCCGACACGGACGGTGACGGAAACAGCGACGTGGAAATCATCGTCCTGGGAGACACGCCGACCGCGGGAGATTTCATCCTCTAGTCAAAGGGCGGCAAAAGATTATGCGTATGAAACCTTCGGCCCGAACCTGCAGGTTTCATGCGTACGGCCGAAGAGGACTGGCCTGACTCGCGCGATGGCGGCCTTCACGTCCCCCCCGATAAACTAACAAAGTTCCGGTTTCGATTGCCGCGGCGATAACGCTGGTTATAGTGCTCCGAAATTTTGCGGGAGACTGACAGACCATGGCGCTTATCAACGGCACGACGGACAACGACGTTCTCACGGGCGGAACCGGAGACGACACTATCTACGGCCTGGCCGGAGATGACATCGTCTTCGGCGGCGGCGGCAATGACTTTCTCTATGGCAATACCGGCGCCGACGTCCTGAAGGGGGGCGACGGGTCCGATAACCTGTCTGGCGGGGCGGGCGCAGACCGGATCAAGGGCGGCGCCCATAACGACACGATCGATGGCCAAGAGGGAAATGACAGGCTGCTGGGCGAAGCCGGGTGGGATACCATGTTCGGCGGAACCGGAGATGACGTCGTCAGCGGCGGTGGCGGCGACGATCAGGTCAGCGGCTGGCTGGGCGACGACAATATCTTCGGCGGAACCGGAAATGACACCATGTTCGGCGGCGGCGGTTCGGATTTGCTTAATGGCGGCGACGGCAACGACTCTATCTTTGGCGCCACCGACAACGATCTCCTGAAGGGCGGCGACGGCGACGATGACTTGTTTGGCGGTATTGGCGAGGACCGGCTATTTGGCGGATTGGGGAATAACGATACGCTGCGCGGCGGCGATGATGACGACATTCTGGTCGGCGGCGGCGGTGCTCTAGACAACCTCTACGGCGAAAGCGGCAATGATTCCCTGTTCGGCGGAATCGGAAACAACAACCTGTTCGGCGGGGATGGCGATGACCGCCTGATTGGCGGCGATGACGCCGGCGGCGGCGATTACATGGAAGGCGGCGCGGGCGCCGACTATCTGGAAGGCAATGCCGGCAGCGACACGCTCATCGGCGGCGCGGGCCGGGATATCCTGACCGGCGGAACGGGCTTCGACACCTTCAGCTATAACGATATCTCGGAAAGCGGCGTCGGCGGCGCCAATCGCGACGTCATTACCGATTTCGAAAACAATGGCGGCGACCAGATCATCCTGGGTTTTGACGCCGACACCACGACAGGCGGCTTCCAGTCCTTCACCTTCATCACCGGCAGCTTCTCCGCCGCCGGGCAGGTGCGCGTGCAGGACACTGGCGGCGGCCGTTATGTCATCCAGGGGGATGTAGACGGCGACGCCAACGCCGACTTCGAAATCCTTGTTTTCGGTGACGAACCACTCTCCGGCGATATTTTCTGAGCCCGGTCCCCCGCCTGCCGGGCGGCGGTGCAAATCAAGAGTATGAAACGGCCCCGCCGGCCCGCTGGCGGGGCCGTTTCTTCTTGCCGCTCCGAAAACACACGTTAGGGTGCGCGACCCATTGAATGCGGAGACAATCGAACATGGCGCTCATCAACGGTACGACGGACAACGACGTTCTCACGGGCGGAACCGGAGACGACACTATCTACGGCCTGGCCGGAGATGACATCGTCTTCGGCGGCGGCGGCAATGACTTTCTCTATGGCAATACCGGCGCCGACGTCCTGAAGGGGGGCGACGGGTCTGATAACCTGTCTGGCGGCGCAGGCGCAGACCGGATCAAGGGCGGCGCCCATAACGACACGATCGATGGCCAAGAGGGAAATGACAGGCTGCTGGGCGAGGCCGGGCGGGATATCATGTTCGGCGGAACCGGAAATGACGTCGTCAGCGGCGGTGCGGACAATGACATTCTCAGCGGCTGGCTGGGCGATGACAATGTCTTTGGCGGAACCGGCAACGACAACCTGTACGGCGACGCGGGCGCGGATCTGCTCAATGGCGGCGACGGCGACGACTCCCTCTTTGGGGCCGCCGGCAACGATATCCTGAAGGGCGGCGACCGCGACGACATTCTGTTCGGCGGCACGGGCGCGGACCGCCTGTTCGGCGGGCTGGGGAATTTTGACACGCTGCGCGGCGGCGATGGTGACGACATTCTGGTCGGCGGCGGCGGTTTTAGCGACAGCCTGTTCGGCGAAATCGGCAATGATTCCCTGTTCGGCGGCGCCGGCAGCAACAATCTCTTCGGCGGGGACGGCGATGACCGCCTGATTGGCGGCGATGACGCCGGCGGCGCTGATAACATGGAAGGCGGCGCGGGCGCCGACTATCTGGAAGGCAACGCCGGAAACGATACGCTCATTGGCGGCGCGGGCCGGGATATCCTGACCGGGGGAGCGGGCGGGGACACGTTCAATTATTACGATATCTCGGAAAGCGGAGTCGGCGGCGCCAATCGCGACGTCATCACCGATTTCGATAACGAGGACCAGATCATCCTGAACTTCGACGCCGATACCACGACAGGCGGCTTTCAGGCCTTCTTGTTCATCACCGGCAGCTTCTCCGCCGCCGGGCAGGTGCGCGTGCAGGACATTGGCGGCGGCCGTTATGTCATCCAGGGGGATGTGGACGGCGACGCCAACGCCGACTTCGAAATCCTTGTTTTCGGTGACGAACCACTCTCCGGCGATATTTTCTGACGGCGTTCTCCCGCCTGCCGGAAGGCATTGCAATCAAGAGTGTGAAACGGCCCGCCGGCCCGCCGGCGAGGCCGTTTTTTCTTGCCGCTACGAAAACGCACGTTAGGGTGCCGAACTCCATTGAATACGGAGATGTTCGAAAATGGCGCTCATCAACGGCACGGCCGGTAACGACAACCTGTTCGGCGGCACGGAAATCGACTCGATCTATGGCGACGCCGGTTCGGACATCATCTTCGGCCGCGGCGGCGGGGATTTGCTGGACGGCGAGGCCGGAAACGACGTCATCAAGGGCGGCGCCGGCGACGATACGATATATGGCGGGACCGGCAATGACCGTCTCAAGGGCGCAACCGGCGTGGACGGCATTTTTGGCGAGGGTGGCGATGACCGCCTGCTCGGCGGGGATGGCGCGGATTCCCTCTTTGGCGGGGCCGGGATCGATGTCGTGGCGGGCGGCGGCGCCGCCGATCGCCTCTATGGCGACACAGGCAATGACCGTCTTTTTGGCGGCGCCGGAAATGACTTCGTCTTCGGCGGCGACAACGCGGACCTGGTCAATGGCGGGCTTGGCGAGGACCAGTTGTTCGGCGGCGCCGGCGATGACCTGCTCAAGGGCGGCGATAACGATGATGTGCTGGCAGGGCTGGCCGACGATGACAGCCTGTTCGGCGGCGACGGCTCGGACGACCTTTATGGCGGTTTAGGCGACGATGTGCTCTTTGGCGAAACGGGCATAGATCGTCTTATCGGCGGAAGCGGCGCTGACACCCTGTTCGGCGGCGCGGGATCCGATTTCCTCTCCGGCGTTGGCGGCGCGGACCGGCTCTTTGGCGGGCTGGACGCCGACGCGATCGAGGGCGGCCTGGGCTCCGACCTGCTCAAGGGCGGCGACGGGGATGACACGCTCCGGGGAGACGCCGATTCCGACCTCCTGTTCGGCGGAAACGACGATGACCAGATCTTTGGCGGCGCAGGCGACGATACGCTGTTCGGCGGAGCCTCCCAGCTTGGAGCCTTCGGCGACGATCTCTTTGGCGGAACCGGCAATGACCGTCTGTTCAATGAATCCGGCGGCGCCTTTATGAACGGCGATGAAGGCGATGACCTTCTGGTCGGGGGCGATGACGGGGAGACGCTCCTGGGCGGCGCGGACAACGACCTCCTCAAAGGCCGCGGCGGCGACGATAATATCACCGGCGGGGCAGGCCGGGATGTCATGTTCGGCGGATCCGGCGACGACGACTTCGGCTTCGGAGCGGGTGATTCCGGCGCGGGCGGCGACCGCGACGTCATCGCAGACTTCGAGAGCGGCGCCGATACGATCCAACTTTTCGCCATTGACGCAGACACGACCACGGGCGGCGATCAGGCCTTCACCTTCATCACCGGCTCCTTCAGCGCCGCGGGACAGCTCCGCGTGGTGGATGACGGCGGGCGCTTCATCGTCCAGGCCGATGTCGACGGAGACGCCACCGCCGATCTTGAAATCCTGGTCTTCGGCGATGAACCTGTCGAGGCGGATTTCGTACTGTAACAGCTGTATGGTCCTTCAGATTGCCGGACGGACCGCTTCGTCAGGCACATTTGTATTCAAATATAATCCGGACAGCGGTTGCCCCTCGACTAACATAGGTTAGTTTCCCGCCATCATTGGTCAGGGGAGCGATTCGGCATGGCGGTCATCAGCGGCACGAACGGCGACGACAATCTGTTTGGCGGCAGCGAAGCGGACTCGATTCAGGGCGGCGGCGGAAACGACATAATCTTCGGGCTGACCGGCCCCGACTATCTCAGCGGCGAGGGCGGCGACGACGTCATCCACGGCGGAACGGGCAATGACACAATTTATGGCGGCGCGGGCGCGGATCGCCTGAAGGGCGAAGCCGGCAGCGACACGCTGCGCGCCGGGGCCGGCGCTGACCGTCTGCTCGGCGAAGCCGGCGACGATTCCCTGGATGGCGGCGATGATGCAGACGTTCTGGACGGCGGCGCCGGCGCGGACGAAATCTATGGCGGCGACGCCAATGACGTCCTGTTCGGCGGCGATGGCGATGACGAACTCATAGGCGACGACTATTACGGCGGCGCCGGGATGGACGTGCTGTTCGGCGGCGGCGGAAACGACACGCTGCGCGGCAACGCCATGACGGACCGGCTGGAGGGCGGAACCGGCATGGACTCGTTGTTCGGGAATTCCGGCGACGACCTCCTCTACGGACAACAGGGCAGCGATACGCTCTATGGCGGAACGGGCGGGGACAGGCTCTTCGGCGGCGCCGATAGCGACACTCTGGACGGCCAGACCGGCTCCGACGCCCTCTATGGCGGAATGGGGGACGATGTCCTGAACGGCCGTCTGGGCGAAGACCGCCTTGATGGCGGGGACGGCGGCGACACCCTTTACGGCAATGCAGGCGCGGACCGGCTCTTTGGCGGCGCGGGCAACGACCGGGTCGTGGGGGACGACTTTTTCGCCACCACCGGCTCCGACACCCTGTTCGGCGGCGATGGCGACGACCTGCTGTACGGAAACGCCCTGAATGACCGGATGTTTGGCGACGCCGGCCTGGACACCCTGTTCGGCGGAACCGGCGACGACACCCTGCTGGGCGGCGCCGATAACGACACGCTCTACGGCTATTCCGGCAATGACTTCCTGTTCGGCGGAACCGGGACCGACATGCTCTATGGCGGAACCGGGAATGACCGTCTGGACGGCGGCGAAGGCGACGACAGCCTGCAGGGCGAGTCCGGGGCGGATACGATCTTCGGCGGCGGCGGAAATGATGTCGCCTATGGCGCTTCGGGCGATGACCGGATCGACGGCGGCGCGGGCGACGACACGCTTTATGGCGACAACTATTTCCTGGCGGAAGGGTCGGACGTTCTGCTGGGCGGCGACGGCAATGACGATCTTCGCGGGCTGGCCCTGAATGACCGGCTGGTTGGCGGGAACGGCGACGACACGCTCAGCGGGGGAACCGGCGATGACGAACTGTTCGCCGGAACCGGCCTCGACAAGCTCTATGGCGATGCGGGAAGCGATGTCCTGATCGGCGGCGCGGGCGGCCGGGCGGAGCTGTTCGGCGGCGATGGCAATGACCGGCTCTTCAGCGGCGACGGCGTGGCCAGCCTTAACGGGGATGCGGGCGATGACCGGCTGATCGGGGGCGTCGGAGCGGACTTCATGATCGGGGGAACCGGCGACGACATGCTCAAGGGCGGCGGCAGCAGCGACCAGCTCCTCGGCGGCGAAGGACGCGACATCCTCTATGGCGGCGGCGGTAACGGCGACATCTTCATCTTCACCGCGCTCAGCCATTCCGGCACGGGCGGCGACCGCGACGTCATCGCCGACTTCCAGAGCAATGAATCCATCTTCCTGGATCTCATGGACGCCGACACGACCACGCCCGGAAACCAGGCCTTCACCTTCATCACCGGCTCCTTCAGCGCCGCGGGACAGCTCCGCGTGGTCGATCAGGGCGGCGGGCGCTATCTGGTTCAGGCCGATGTCGACGGAGACGCCAGCGCGGATTTCGAAATCCTGGTCTTCGGCGACGAACCGCTGGAGGCGGATTTCCTGCTCTAGCGCCGACTAAGCGCAAACCATTCAAAAACAAGAAAGCCCGCCCCCGCATCTGCGGGCGGCGGGCTTTCTTGTTTCTGCGCCTCAGCCCTTCTTCTCGGGCTTTCCCTTGCGCTTGGCCGAGGCCATGTCCTCCAGCTCGCTTTCGGACATGGAGTCGTACATCTCCTTCGAGGCGCCTTTCAGCTCGGAGACCTTGGTCTCGCCACGCTTGGCGGACAGCGCCGCGCCGGCGGCCTTTTGCTGGTCTTTCGATTTGGCGGGCATGGCGGGGCTCCTTTCAGGTCTTCTTCTCGCCACGGGCGGCGAGAGGAAGAACCGCCGGCCGCCCCGCCGGTTCCCGTCCCTACTGCCCGGTCACCGAGGCCGGCAGCGTGTAGCCGACCTCCGCGCCCGGCCCCAGCGGCAGGCCCAGATAGACCCAGGCGAACGTCATGATCAGGCCCGTAATAAGCATCCAGATCGAATAGGGCACCATCGTCGCGGTCAGGCTGCCAAGGCCAAAGCCCGGCACCCAGCGCTGCGCGAACACCAGGATCAGCGGGAAATAGACCATCAGCGGCGTGATGATGTTTGTCGCCGAGTCGCCCACGCGATAGGCCGCCGTGGTGGCCTCCGGCGACACGCCGATCAGCATGAACATCGGCACCAGCACCGGCGCCAGCAGCGCCCATTTCGCGCTGGCCGAGCCGACGAACAGATTGATGAACCCGGTCAGCAGAACCAGCAGCGTCAGCAGCACCGGCAGCGGTAGGCCGGAGGCTTCCAGCCCCCCGGCCCCGGCCACCGCGATGATCAGGCCCAGATTCGACCAGCCGAACATCGCCACGAAATGCGCCGCGGCATAGGCCAGCACCAGGTAATAGGCCATGTCGCCCATCGCCTTGGTCATCATCCCCACCAGGTCGCGGTGATTATTGATCGTGCCCGCCGCCGCGCCATAGGCCCAGCCCGCGGCCAGGAACAGCACGAAGAACCCGGCCACCAGAGAGCGGAACAGCGGCGAGAAGCGCGCCGCCGCCTGATCGGCCGTCTGATCGATCAGCGCCTGTCCCGGCCCGATCGTCAGCAATACCCAGATCACCACCACCGCCAGCGACGCCAGCCCGGCCCAGACCAGGCCCTTTCGCTGCCCCGGGGTCAGCGGCGCGTCCGGGTCGGCGGCCTCGCCGTCCTGCTCTGTCGCGCCCACCGTCGCCCCGCCGGTCCATTTGCCCAGCCGCGGCTCGATAATCCGGTCGGTGACGAACCAGATGACCGGCAGATAGAGGAACATCAGCCCGGCGATGAAATACCAGTTACCGGCGATATTGGCCTGATAATCGGGGATCAGGATCTCCCCGCCCTCCTGCGTGATCCCGAACAGCAGCGCGTCCAGCTGCCCCGGGAACAGGTTCGCGGAAAACCCGCCCGACACCCCGGCGAACGCCGCGGCTATGCCAAGGATCGGGTGGCGGCCGGCAGCGGCGAACAGCACGGCCGCCAGCGGGATCAGCACCACATAGCCCGCGTCCGCGGCGTGGTTGCCCATCATGGCGACCAGCGCGACCGCCGGGGTCAGCAGGAATTTCGGCGCGTTCCGCACGCCCGCGCGCATCGCCGTGCCGAACAGCCCGGCCCGCTCCGCCACGCCCGCGCCCAGCATCACCACCAGCACATAGCCCAACGGGTGAAAGTGGGTGAAGGTCTGGGGCATTTCGGTCAGCAAGCGGCGCAAATTCTCCGCCGACAGCAGGCTCGCCGCCTCGATACGCACCGCCTCGCCATTCGGCCCGGTCTCGATCGGATGCGCCACGCCCATATCCGCCAGCGCCGCGACAACGCTCACCGCCACCAGCGCCAGTATCAGATACAGGAAAATGAAAACCGGATCGGGAAGCCGATTCCCCGTCCGTTCAATAACGCCCAGAATGCCCTTCTGGCGCTCGACCTGCGCTTCAGCCATTGGAAGACCCCTTTTTTAGTCGCGGATCTCCCTCGCCGAAGCCGCGCGCATCCCTCATTGCGAACACCCTAGACGCTGCACAATGGTTTTGAGAAGCCTTGTCGTAATTGCAGCCTTCCGCGCATCGGCGCCCTATATGATGGCTCCATGGAAGCGTTCTCCGCCCTTCTCGACCGGCTCTCCCTGACGCCACAGCGCAACGCCAAGATCGCGCTGCTGACCGAGTATTTCGGTAACGCCCCGGACCCGGACCGCGGCTATGCGCTGGCCGCCATCACCGGCGATCTGGACATCCCCTCCGTCAAACCCGCCATGCTCCGCGCCCTGATCGCGGACCGCTATGATGAGGCGCTGTTCGCCATGTCCTATGACTATGTCGGGGATCTGGCCGAGACCATCGCGCTGGTCTGGCCCGCCCGCCCCGGCGCCAACCGCGCGCCCGATCTCTCCGAAATCGTGGAGACGCTGCAGGCCTCCACCCGCGCCGACGGCCCGGCCCATGTCGAACGCTGGCTGGACGCGCTGGGCGCCACCCAGCGCTGGGCGCTCCTGAAACTGGTCACCGGCGGCCTGCGCATCGGGGTTTCTGCGCGTCTGGCCAAGACCGCGCTGTCCGCCTTCGGCGATGTCGACGTGCAGCATGTGGAGGAGATCTGGCACGGCATCGACCCGCCCTATGAGTCCCTCTTCGCCTGGCTGGAAGGCGATCAGGACAAGCCCGAGCCGGGCGATCTCGCCCTGTTCCGCCCGGTCATGCTGGCCACCGCGCTGGAGGAGAAGGCGCTGAAAGACCGCCTTGATCCGTCAGACTACGCGGCGGAGTGGAAATGGGACGGGGTGCGCGTGCAGGCGGTCTGCGAGAACGGCTATAAACGCCTCTATTCCCGCACCGGCGACGAGATCAGCGGCACCTTTCCGGATGTCCTCGCCGGGCTGGATTTCCACGGCGCGATCGATGGCGAGCTTCTGGTCCGCCGCAAGGACGGCTCGGTCGCCCCGTTCGGGGAGCTGCAACAGCGCCTGAACCGCAAGACCGTCTCGAAGAAACAGATGACGGATCGCCCCGCCTTTATCCGCGCCTATGACTTGCTGACGCTGGAAGGCGAGGACTGGCGCAAAAAGCCCTTCGCCGAGCGCCGCCAGCGTCTCGAAAAAATGATCGAGACGCACGAAGGCGGCGACCGGCTGGACATCTCCCCCCTCGTCCCCTTCGAGACGTGGGAGGAGCTGGCAAAACACCGCGCCGACCCGCCCGCGCCGGAGATCGAGGGCGTCATGCTCAAGCGCTGGGATTCGGTCTACCAGCCCGGCCGCCCCAAAGGCCCCTGGTTCAAGTGGAAACAGGACCCCTATCTGATCGACGCCGTCCTTCTCTACGCCCAGCGCGGCCACGGCAAGCGCTCCAGCTTCTATTCGGACTACACGTTCGGCGTCTGGCGCGAGGGCGAAAACGGCGGCGACGAGCTGGTCCCCGTCGGCAAGGCCTATTTCGGCTTCACGGACGAAGAACTGAAACAGATCGACCGCTTCGTCCGCGACAACACGATCGACCGCTTCGGCCCCGTCCGCGCGGTAAAAGCCGACAAGGAAAACGGCCTGGTGCTGGAGATCGCCTTCGAGGGCCTCAACCGCTCCGCCCGCCACAAATCCGGCGTCGCCATGCGCTTCCCCCGCATCCACCGCCTGCGTTGGGACAAGCCGGCCGCCGAGGCCGACCGGCTGGAAACGCTGGAAGCCATGCTGCCTGACTAATGTTCTTGCTTCGTTCTATTTCCTAGGATTATTGTCCTCGGCATGTCCGAGCGTAATCCCGACCGCCGCAAAGCCCTGCCCGACGCCATTCAGCCGCGCGGCCGCGGCGCGCGCTCCAATGTCTCCGGCCGGTTCGAGCCGAACGGCTATGAGCCCTTCGACGATGGCTGGCGGGAAGATGACGGCGACCCGCCCAAACTCCACACCCGCATCCATGCCGAACACCCCAAGCGGATCATCAGCCGCAACAACTCGCCCGACATTTCCTTCAGCCAGTCCATCAATCCCTATCAGGGGTGCGAGCATGGCTGCATCTATTGCTACGCCCGGCCCAGCCACGCCTATTGGGGCCTCTCGCCGGGGCTGGATTTCGAAAGCCGCATCTTCTTCAAGCCGGACGCCGCGGACCTTCTGAAGAAGGAATTCGCCGCGCCGAATTACCGCCCCTCCACCATCGTCATCGGCGCCAATACCGACCCCTACCAGCCGGCCGAGCGTGAGTTCGGGCTGATGCGCAAAATGCTGCCCGTCTTCATCAAGACCCGCCACCCGGTCAGCGTCATCACCAAGAGCGCGCTGGTCACGCGCGACATCGACATGTGGGCCGAGCTGGCGCGGCAGGACCTGGCCCGTGTCGCCGTCTCGGTCACCACGCTGGACCGCAAGCTGGCGCGGGATATGGAGCCGCGCGCCGCCACGCCGGACAAGCGCCTGAAAGCCATCGAGGCGCTGTCGAAAGCCGGCGTCCCGGTCACCGTCATGGTCGCCCCCATCGTCCCGGCCCTCACCGATTCAGAGATCGAACCGATCCTTAAAAGCGCGCGCGAGGCCGGGGCGACCAGCGCCGCCTATGTCATGCTGCGCCTGCCGCGCGAAATCGCCGACCTGTTCAAGGAATGGCTGGCCACCACGCGCCCCGACGCCGCCGATCACGTCATGTCCCTGATGCGCCAGATGCGCGGCGGCCGCGACTATGATTCCCGCTGGAGCGTCCGCCAGCGCGGAACCGGCCCCTATGCCGACCTGATCGCCAAGCGCTTCCGCGCCGCTCTCCGCCGCTACGACTACAACCAGGACCGCCGCCCCCTGCGCACCGACCTGTTCGAGCCGCCCGAACGCGACGGCGCGCAACCCCGATTGCTTTGAAGCGCGGCGCGCGGCACCTTGAGCGAACCACCCTGCCGCCGCACCGGAGCGCCCGCCATGAAACGCCTCGCCCTCTCCGCCCTGATCCTCCTCGGCCTCGCCGCCTGCGAAACCCTCGACTTCTCCGACACCGCCGAAAACGCCGAACGCAGCCAGTGCCGCGCCGAGGCCGACGCCTATCCCGGCGCCCTGGAAGACTGCGAGGGCATCGGGGAAGAATAGCAGAGTTTCCCGGGGAAATTCGCGCTTGTCCGGACCCCGCCTTCGAGACGCCCTTCCGGGCTCCTCAGGCTAAGGCTTGGGGTTGGAAACTATTGTTTCTCCATCCCTTCCTATCACCCTTCCCCTGAGGAGCCGCGCCAAGGGCGCGGCGTCTCGAAGGGCCGGGAAAGCAGGGACAATCCCGAAAATATCAGACCGGGTGCGGGGACGGCGTAAGCTCGTCCCGTTCGCCGTCATGCGAGGGGCTTCGGATCCGGTCGCCCGAGGGACGGAGTTGAACGCGGTTCCCGGGATACGGCAGGGTCTGACCAGA